>JAQSYS010000231.1 GCA_029256005.1 Sedimentibacter sp. | reverse complement strand
ATTCCGCCTATTCCAGATAATAACAATGCCACAATACCAAGGAAAAGCAGCGGTAATATTTTCGGATTTAGTATTGTGCTTGCTTCACAAAGCACACCTAGCATTAAACCTAAAAAAAATGTTGCTGAATAAAGAAAAACATCTTCAAGCAATTTTGCATATCTTGTCATACCTGACTCTCGGATGGCATTGCCAAGAAAAAAGCTTAAAAATAGAGGAGAGGCAGAAGGAAATAATAGACAAAGTACTATACAGCCAATTATATCAAAAGCAAGCTTTTCTCCGGATGTAATGCTGTTTTTATTTGTTGACTTTATTACTGTACTTCTTATGTCTTTAGGAATTAAGAGTCTCACTAGAAAAGGGTAACCACCGTATGTCAGACTCAAGTAAAGGTAAGCTACAATAGTGATTGGAACAAATAATTCTTTAGCAAGGGTGAGTGATGCAAAAAGGACCATAGGACCATCAGCACCTCCAATAAGTGATACAGCTGCAGCCTCACCATATGATAAGCCCATTGCATGTGCTATTGGGAATGTAGCCACAGTTCCTAGCTCTGCAAACATAGCAATAAGCATGCCTGTAAATGGAAATTTAAGTACACTTCCTACATCAGATATAACACCAATACCCATAAAAACTAAACAAGCTATAAGTCCGTTACTAAAAGCAAAAGTATAAATAGGTTGTAGCCAATCTATCTGTAATATTTGCATAATTTCTTCTGTATTTGTTACCAATGGATCCATGAATATTGTTCCTATTTGAGTTGCACTCAAAAAAAGAACTCCTGAGTTGACAGCTGCCATTCCAAAGCCCATGGGTATCATTATTAAAGGTTCAAGAATTTCTTTTTTTCCTAAATAAACCATCGCAATACCTAATAAAATGAGAACGATTCTCGCAATAGCGATTTTAGGTTCTTGAATAAAAAGAGTTCCGATTCCTTGAAAAAGATTCAACATATTTGTCATAATTTTTATACATCCTTATATAATTTTATTCTGTACTCGTTTTGTACATTTTCTAATAAAAAATAAAATGAATTTAATAATTGCAGCGATGAAAATGGATACTGCAAAACCTAGTAAATATACTGTACTTGCAAAAGAAATAGATTCCATCATTTAACTTATTTCCTCCTTATTATTATTTTAATTCCTTTCTGATTGAAACTACAAAAATAAGTGCAATGATAATAAAAAAAATAATTTTATTGATTGGACTAATTACAATCATATTTCACCTCATCTAAACTGATTAAAATTTGTTTTGTGCTCTTTTATAAGTAGCTTCCATTAAGCTATTCTTATTAACGATAGCTCTTTCATACATACCTTTACATATCAAACCAACATCATCATAACCTGCAACATCTAAATAAATTTTGTTTCCATCAATTTTCGTAACAGTTACAATTACAGAAATAATTCCGCCAGTTAAAGTTAAAGTAGGATGCTCATGTGAAAGCTCAATAAATTTACCAACTGTTATGTAACCATCAGGCAATAAAGGATCAAGCATATTAGATGATGCTTCAATAATTATTTCCATAATCTGTGGGGTAGTGAGCAAGTAATTCAAAGAACCAATAGTTCCTGAAGAAGATAAAGTTTCAAGCATGCTACCTTCTTTTTTATAAATAGTTGAAAGACCTACGATTATTTTATGGTCGAACATATTTTACCTCCAATTTTTGATATAATTTTACGATTCTAAAAACGTTTGCTAAATTAATTTGACTATTTTTAAAATGATATTATTATTATATTTCACATTGGCAAATTTTGCAATTGTTATCTAAGATTCATATATTATAAAGTTAAGCTGCTACTGTGCAAAATTTTTAAAGGTGGAGAAGTAAGGTGCTTTACAATATGAAATATAAAAAGAAAATCACAGTAAAAAAAGCCCTAAAAAGGGCTTTTTTTAATCTATCTTGAAGACATTAAATTCAAAATCATCTTAATAGGCGTTGTACACTAAAATAGTGCAACGTCTATTTTTTTACTCACGGATAAAGTGCTAATAGGTATTTTGTAAATGAACTTATATTAATAACTCTTCAGTAGTATTCCGAAATATTTCAAATATTACTAAGGAAATAGTGCAATTATGACAAAAATCTCCATAAATAATGATGAACAAAATAACATTACAGGAGTGCATTAAAATAATACCTACTACTCATTACTTTTGGTACATATTAACAAAGAATATCTTTTTATTTTGGAGCATTTTATGAAAACTTAATAATAGAATATTAGTAGGACAAAGATTGATGAGGTCAATAAATGATAGCAGAAAGCATCTGTGAAGAGTTAAAAAATAAAATAAATAATAACAACTTCACAGGAATAGTACATTCAATTTTTCAAAACGCAGTAAACATTATAACAAATGATAATAATTTCATCACGTTATTAACCATTTATAAACCAATGGCACCACATGCAATAAAACTTTTCGATTTCACATCTTTTTTGGATTATGAATTAGAGAAGGAAACGAAGATATCCATTCATAATGAGTATATGTGGTTAGAAGATTTAAATATTAAGATAATTTTTGATAAAGCTCAGCATTGGAATCCAAGTCCTATGTTTACATATACAAAGGAAAGTGAAGAATATATCTTAATTAAATTAAGTATCATGGAGAAATATTTATTAAATAGCGAGCGTGTTTTACCGTCTCTCTTCAAAACATTAAGCCTGCAGTACAATTGTTTTGAGTCGTTTTTCAATAAAACATATACTGATGATAATTTTGATTTTCTAAATGATAGATTTTTAAGATTTATGAAAGCGTTTGTATATGAAGAAGAAACCATTACAGATATGTCTAAGGATATTATAGGATATGGACAAGGGTTAACTCCATCCATAGATGATTTTATTTGTGGATTGATGGTTTCAAAGATATATTTATCTCATTATTTTCATAAAAATATTGATAAATCTTTAAGATTTAATAGTTTAATAATTAGAGATATTGACGGAAGAACAACAAGAGTCAGCGAAGAAATGTTGAAATTTTCAGCTAAGGGTTATGTTAACGAAGATATTCGTAATTTAATAATTTCACTTATATCAAATTCAAGCATTGAGGATTTTAATATGAATTTAAAAAAGGTAGCTGCATTTGGATTTTCTTCTGGTATCGATATTATTTCAGGTATTTATACATGTAGTCAGCTATTATTTAGTCAATATGCATAGGGGGTAGGTCATGGTAAGTGTAAAATACAGCATAAAAAAGAACACCTATTACGATTCGGTTACTTTGATGATTATTTCAAAAGAAATTAAGAAAAAGGTCGGGATAAAACAAGCTTTAGTTGGAATGGGAACTGATTTAAACAAGGAACTGGCAATGAATTTAAACATAAGCAGCTTAGAATTACAGAAAATCACTCCAAATGATTTCTTTGTAAGTGTATTAGCAGATGAAAACATAGCTATTGAGGATGTCATGAACCAAGTACAAGAAATATTAAACTATAAAAAAAGTTCAAGAAGTGATGACTACATGCCAAGAACTCTAGAATCTGCTATAAGTTATGAGCCTGATTCCAATTTAGTGCTGATTTCTCTTCCAGGTGAATATGCAGTGGAAGAGGTGAAAAAAGCATTAAACAATAATCTGAATGTAATGCTTTTTAGCGATAATGTAACGATTGAGGATGAAAAAGAATTAAAGGATTTAGCAACAAGTAAAGAGCTTTTGATGATGGGTCCTGATTGCGGTACAGCTATTATAAACAATGTACCTCTTGCTTTTGCCAATGTGGTTAGAAAAGGTCATATTGGTGTAGTAGGGGCTTCAGGAACAGGAACTCAAGAGGTTACAGTACTAATTCATAAGCTTGGAGAAGGAGTATCACAGGTTATAGGAACAGGTGGAAGAGATCTAAGAAAAGAAATAGGCGG
>JAQSYS010000007.1 GCA_029256005.1 Sedimentibacter sp. | reverse complement strand
CAAAATGATGAACAAATTATCGTTTGGAATTAAAAAACGGTAATTTTATTTTTTAGGGGTTATATTTTACATAATTAAATTGAGTAAAATATGTTGTTTTAATAATCCTATTTCTTCTATCAGTATATATTGGGTTAAAAAATGAATTTTACAGAATACTACGATATGTAAAATTCGTTTGGGTGTCGAAAAAGGCGAGTTTTTATTGAAGTTTCAAAGAGAAGTAACATTTAGGGCAAAAAACCCTATAAGACGTTTTGCGAAATTTATCTGATTTTCGAATTGTATGCCCGGAAAACAAACTCAATTGATGTTAATATTTTTCATAACAATAATACTTACATACCACGAATAAGATAATGATTGATTATCTTATTTTTATTAGTGCAAATTGGAGTTGATAAGCATGTCAAGACAAAGGAGTCCTAATAGAGATAAGGCCTTTGAAATATATAAAGAGCATGAAGGGAAAATATCTTCCAAGGAGATTGCAGAGCTACTAAATGAAAAAATTAATAACATAAATTCATGGAGAGTTCAAGACAAATGGGCAAAAAGGCTAAATAAAAAAGGTGCTCCATATGGTAATCAAAATGCTATTGGTAATGCAGGTGGTGGAGCTCCAAAAGGTAATTATAATAGCTTTACCTTTGGTAAGTATACTGAGAGGATTCCATTTGCTGTCAAGAACATAATGGAAGAGTTAGATAGTGCAGATCCTTTAGAGAGATTGTGGAGAAGCATTTGTCTGCAAGAAGCAAGAATTATACATATGCAAGATTTAATGCATGTTAAGAACAGAGATGATCATACAAAAGACATTAAAAAACTCACAAAGGGTAAACAACAAGGCATTGAATATGAAATACAGTTCGCCTGGGACAAAGAAGCTAATTTAATGAATACTCTGTCAAAGGGTATGAGCACTCTTACTAAAATGATTAAACAATATGATGAAATGCTACATGCTAACTGGGACATTGCTACAGATGAACAAAAGCTAAGAGTAAAGCGATTGAAACAAAAGATAGAACAGGATGCTTGGTAATATGAATTATTCAACTATTAAACAATTTTTTAGAGGTCTTGAGTGGCAGCTGTTCAGGCAGCAAATCATTTTTGATAGAATGGTTACTGTTGTCAATCCGGATGGAAGTATATCCAAGCATATTGTATGTGAATATTGTAAGAAGAACATAGTTGTATCAAGACATATACAGATACATCATACTCCTATTGAATTGACTGATGATAATGTCAATGATGTCACCATTTCGCTTAACCCTGACAATGTTAAAATAGCATGTTTACATTGTCACAATAAAGAGCATGATAGGTTTAGTGGTCCAGCTACTAAGAGACATGTTAAGAATAAAGGTGTGTATATAGTTTATGGTCCACCAATGTGCGGTAAGACTACGTACGTAAAAGAGAACATGCAACCAGGCGACATAGTTGTTGATATGGATAGGTTGTATCAAGCTGTTAGTCTGCAACCACTGTATGATAAACCGGATAACTTAAAGTATATTATCTTTGGATTAAGAAACACATTGCTGGACAATATCAAAACAAGGTATGGCAATTGGAACAGCGCCTGGATAATAGGCGGTTATGCTGACAAGTATGCAAGAGATAAGTTAGCTTCGGACTTAGGAGCTGAGCTTGTTTATATTGAAGCAGACAAGGAAGACTGCCTGTATAGATTAAACTATTGCAATGACTATAGGCAAGAGCACAAAGATGAGTGGACAGAGTACATTAATAATTGGTTTGATAACTTTACAAAATAAAATAATACCCCCATGTTTTTTATTTAGCGACCCCCTGGGGAGCGATGTAGGGGGCCCATTATTCTCACATGAATCAAAAAAATGAAATCGGGGTGAAGCTTTTGAAAGAACTTGATAAAATGCAAGTTTACAGCCAAGAGTTGAATAAATTGACTGAAATATTCAAGGATATTGAGGAGTCTAAGAGTAAGCTTGTCGAAGGGTTAATTCAGGAAACAGCATATCTTAGAGGTGAACTCTTTGATATGAAAAAAATATTAGATGAAACAGGCATGATAAAGATAAATCCAAGTAATAAGGCAATGCAAAAGACATTGCCGATAGCAAATGAGTATAGAAGAACAGTCAATATTTATGCCTTAAATGTAAAAGTCCTAAACAGCATACTGATGAAAAATACTATTGAGGGCGAAGATCCTTTTGACGAGTGGATGAAAGGTATGAAGCAAGATGATAATTGATAGATTAAGAGACTTAGCCCAGGATATTGAATTTAAAAATTTGATTGACTATGAGAATAACATTATTAATGGTCAATACTCATATTTATTGGAATATTATCAAAAAACTAAGTCCGGCGAGATTATCATTGGCCATGAATTAAAGCAGTGTCTGAAAAATCTTATTAAAGATTTAGAATCTGACAAGTGGTTTTATCAAATATTTGATGCAGAAATAAGAATAACATTTATTGAAAAATTTTGCAGGCATACCAAAAGCCCATTTTATGGCATGCCGTTTATATTAGAACTGTGGGAAAAAGCAGTAATTGAGGCTTTTTATTCTTTTAAGTGGATAGATACTGGACTTAGAAGATTTAAGAAGCTTATTTTATTGGTTGCCAGAAAAAATGGCAAATCTACACTTTGTGCAGCTATTTGTTTAAGTGAATTTATGGTTGGCAATGCTGGCAGCGACATAATATGCTCATCGAATGATGATGCTCAGGCGGATTTAATTTTTAGCGAAATAACAAACATGCGAGAAATGTTTGATCCTAAGTCAAGAAGAACACATAAAAATCTAAAGGGAATATTTAACCTTAAAAACAAATCAACTATCAAAAAGCTTTCCGACAGGACTAGAAATAAAGAAGGTCGAAACATAGAACTTGCTATACTAGATGAAAGCCATGAAATGAAAGATAACGTCATAGCTAAATCAATTGAGCAGTCTCAGTCAACAAAGGATGAGCCAATTTTTATAAATATAACAACAGAGGGCTTTACCGATGACGGTTATTTAGACAAGGAACTTAAGTATGCAAGGGAAGTTCTTAATGGTGAAAGAGTAGATTATACTCTACTTGCATGGCTGTACACAATGGATAGTGAGATTGAAATATTTGAAGATGAATCAAGCTGGATAAAAGCAAATCCTTCGCTCGGAGTCATAAAAAAATATGGATACATTAGGGATCAACTGAATAAAGCACAGGCTGACAAAGCAGAAAGGGTATTTACATTATCGAAGGACTTCAATATAAAACAAAACAATGCACAGGCTTGGCTTATGGAAAAGGACATAATAAACAACCTTACCTATGATATTGAAGATTTAAGGGGTTCTATTGGAATTGGGGGAACTGACCTATCAGAAACAACTGACCTGACTGCTGCAAAGGTTCTGATCATGAGGCCGGGCGACAGGACAAAATACATTTTGCAACACTATTTCATACCGGAAACGAAGGTTGAGGAAGGCTCACATATCGATAAAAAAAATTATTTAGAGTGGGCAAAACAAGGGTTAATAACAATATGCCGAGGAAATGAGGTCGATTATTCGGATGTTGTTATGTGGTATGTAATGCTTTACAAAAAGTATAACATACGAATTTTTAAAGATGGATATGACCGTTGGAATGCAAAATCTTTTGTTGCCGAAATGGAAGACTATGGCTTTGAGATGGAAAAAATAAGACAGGACTACATCAACATGAGCCAGGGGATGAAAATGCTAGAAGCAGATTTAAAAAGCAAATTAGTCAATTATAATAAGAACCCAATAGACATATGGTGCTTGAAAAATACAGCATGTGTAGTTAATAAATATGGTCAGATTATGCCGATTAAAGCTCAAGACCAGGCGAACAGGCGTATTGATGGAGCAGTTGCTTTGATTATTGCTTATGCAACTTATGATAGATACAGAAAAGAATACACGGAATTAATAAGGTAGGTGAGTGATTTGGGGATAATTAATGTGCTTTCCAAGTTTAGCAAAAGTGTAAAAAATTTATATTATGCAAAGGTACTTAACGGCTCGGTCCCTGTTTTTACACAATTTGGTGAAGACATATATGCCAGCGATATTGTTCAAAATTGTATCCGGTGCATTGCTACAGAGATGAGCAAACTTCAGCCGAAACATATTAGGACAGACAATGCAACCGGGATCCAGTCAGTTGTCAGCAGCAGCATAAATAGATTGCTTAAATTTGGACCTAACGAGTGGATGACAACAACAGATTTCTTAGAAAACATAACATATTTGAGGGAAATTAACAAGAATGCCTTTATATATCCTGCATACAGGGAAGTTCCTTTGAGCGACGGACTCGTTAGAAGGGAATACACAGGATTTTATCCGTTAAATCCGCGAGAAGTGGAGTTTCTACAGGATGCTTCAGGAACAATTTATATTAGAATGCACTTTGCAAACTTCTATGAGTATACAATGCCGTATGCTGATATAATCCATTGGCGAAAGGATTTTGGAGCAAATGAATTCATGGGAGGAGATGCAAACGGTAGGGCTAATAATGATGCTATACTTAAACAACTGAAAATTAATGATATTGTTTATCAAGGATTGGAAAAAGGAATTAAAGCAGGTCTTACAATAAGAGGATTGCTTAAAATTAACACCATGCTTGCTGATGAAAAACAGGAACAAGACAGAATAGCCTTTGAACAAAAGATGGCAAACAGTGAATCTGGAATATTGGCAATTGATTTAAAAAGCGATTATCAACCTTTAACCCTTGATCCTAAGATAATAGACAAAGAGACAATGGAGTTTCTTGACAAAAGGATAATTAATAATTTTGATGTGTCTTTGCCAATATTAAACGGAACATTCACAGAAGAGGAATATCAGGCATTTTATGAAAAGAAACTTGAACCTATGGTAATTTCATTAGGACGTGCTTTCAGTAAGACTTTATTTACAGCAAGAGAATTGGATGTTGGAAATGAAGTCATTTTTTATTCTCAGGGGTTGCTTTTTACTAATATGGCAAACAAGATTTCCGCTGTGGATGTTTTGAGCAGTCGAGGGACACTGACAGATAATCAGATACTTGCAATATTTGGCTACCCTCCATTTGAAGGAGGCGATATAAGGCACATGTCACTAAATTATATTAATAGAGAAATTGCTGACTCATATCAAATGGGTAAATTAGCAAAAGAGAAGGAGGTTAAATATGGGTAAGGAAAATAAAGCATTAAAATTTGATAATGAAATAAGACTTGTTGAAATGAGAGCTGTCGGAGAAGAAGACGGTAAGATGGTCCTTGAAGGATATGCAATAACATATGATCAGCCGGCTACTCATGAATATGGAAATTATAAGTTTACTGAGGTTATTAAGAGGGGCGCCCTTGATACTACCGATATGAAGGATGTTCCGATGAGATATAACCATAATGATAGTTGGCTCATTCTCGCCAGGACAAGAAACAACAGTCTGCAGCTTATTAAAGATGATGTCGGCCTTAAAATACGTGCTGAATTGATTGATACGCAAAGTAACAAAGATGTTTATAAGTCAGTTAAAGAAAAACTGATTGATAAGATGTCATTTGCATTTCGTGTAGCAGATAAAGGCGATACTTGGCAATATGGAGACCTTGAAACCATTAGAACTGTTACCAATATTCAAAAACTTTATGACGTTAGCGTGGTGGATACCCCGTTTTATGATACAACGAGCGTTGTTGCAAGGAGTTTTGAGCTGCTGGAGAGTAACTTGAAACAGCTGGAGAGCTTTGACTTGGATAAGCGTAAGTTACAATTGAAATACCAATACAAATCTAAATAATAAGAGAGGAAAAGAATATGAATTTAAAAGAAATGTTAAAAAAAGCTAGAGAAAAAAGAAGTGCTTTAGTAACACAAATTGAAGGAGCTGAGACAAGAGAAGCTCTTGACAAAATTGAGCTTGACATAAGGAAGGCTGATTTGGAAATTGCTGATTTAGAAGCAAAGATAGCAGTTGAGGAAAGAAATAACCCAACAGATCCAGCAGCAAGAAGCGCATCCGGTGCAGAAAACGGACTTAATCCAATTGCATCTTTTGGATTGAGTGGTTCAGGTATTCAATCTAGATCAGAAGAAGATGTTTATTCTTCTATGGAATACAGAAATGCTTTTAAAGACTACATTGTTAAAGGAACTCCAATCCCGGACAAGTTTGTACAAAAAAGAGCTGACGAGATGACCATGGTAACCGATATAGCAGCGGTTATACCAACAACCATCCTTAACAAAGTAATAGAGGATATGACCGTAGAAGGAAAAATTCTTTCAAGAGTTACTCAGACAGCATTCCAGGGCGGAATTGCAATTCCAATTTCCGAAGTCAATCCAACAGCAACATGGCTTGCATCTGAAGCAGTGGTATCTGCAGAACAAAAGGCTGCAATGAACGCAAAACTAACTTTCTCATATCATGTTTTGGAAGCGAAGGTTGCTATTGGATTATTATCCTCAACAGTATCATTGCCAATATTCGAATCAACTATAGTTAAACAACTGAAAAAGGCTATGACTAGAGCACTGGAAACTTCAATTGTAAGCGGTTCTGGTGCTGGACAACCTTTAGGATTTACAAAACATAGCTTATTGCCTGCAGATCAGATAGTTGAAATTAAAGAGGCAGATATGGGGAAAGTTGTAACATGGGCAGGAGTTGAAGCCAAGATTCCGGAATCTGCTGAGGACAGCGTAATCTATGTAATGAGCAAGGCAACATGGGAAAAATACTTAAACGGTATGGTATCTACAACAGGTCAAAAAATCGGCCTTGGAAAAATTAACGAGAAGGGTCAGAAGATACTAAATGGTAGAGAAGTGTTGACTGTTGATAAATTTTCATCATACGATGCAGCACAGGTGGGAGATATTTTCGGTGCTGTTGTTGACTTATCACAGTATATGCTGAATTCAAACCTTGCTATGTACTACAAAAAATACTTCAATGAAGATACAAATAAGTGGATACATAAAGCCCTAATGATTGCTGATGGTAAAATGGCAATTGGAACTATCGGTGAGGTAGGAAGTGAAACCTTAGTTGGGGCAAAAGGTTTAATCTATTTGAAAAAAGCAGCAACAATTTAATTGACCAGGAAGTGATAATATGGCTCTATTGGATGAAGTAAAAAACAACCTAGGCATTACTGTTAGCGATGCTAACATAGATTTAAGCATAAACAGTAAAATAACAGCTGTCAAACTGTATTTGGTTAACGGCGGTGCTGTAATAGAAGATATACCAACAGAGTTGGAAATTGCATGCATTTCAATAGGAGTCAATGATCTTCTTAATAATAATGCCGGAGAAACTAAATTTTCTCCGGCATTTGATATGCTTGCAAGACAAATATGTAGGGGGTGATAATATTAAGTTTATTACACCAGTATTTTTGATTTCATTTGAAATAAGTTTTGATGATGCAGGCGATAAAGTCAAGGCACCAGTTGAAAAAAAAGTATTGAGTAACTATTTGTCAATTGGACAAAAAGAATTTTACGAAGCTCAAACAAGTGGTATGAAACCGGAACTGAAGATTGAGGTTAGGGAGTTTGAATACAATAACGAAGATACGCTAAAATACAATGGCGTTGTGTACAATATTATTCGGACATTCCCAAATGTTAAAAAGGGCACTGTTGAATTAACTTGCAGCAAGCCGATAATGAAGGTGATGTAATGGCTATTCCAAGCCCCATTAAGTTTACTAAAAACGGCGTTGAGTATGTTTCTCAAGTTGACAGAGTTAATTATACAATAAAAGAACTAACCAGAGCTGCATTACGCGATACAGGGAAGTATGTATGTCGAATGACAAGAAAGCAAATTAAAAGAAGAACCGGAAAGCTGGCCAAGAATATTCAATATTGGGTTAGAAAAAGAGAAACGGATTTGTTGGTTGGTTTTAAAGTAGGTGGTTTTTACGGTATATTTCAGGAATTGGGAGCTCCGGAGAGAGGAATACCTAAGGTAGGAGCATTAAGAAATGCCGTTTATAACAATATTGAGGAAATTATAAAAATTCAAGGTATGTATTTGAGTGCCATTGAAGATGAAAATACAGCTCTCGGATATATTAACGAGAGTGAAGAAATGGGTGATGGTTATTAATACAGATTTACTTAAAAAGCATATGAAACCAGAAATCGTGTCTATATGTTCAAATGTTTCATATGGAGAATATGATCCTGATATGAGCATGCCCTATGCTGTCTTCACAATTGACGATATTGATGTTGGTGAAAGGGAAGATAAGCAGCTTGAAGTTAATATTTACAGTGATGATATTAAAGAGCTTGAAATCATTGCTGACAGCATTGCTAATAAATTCAAAAATTATAAGTACATCAATGATAGCTTTTTGATTTTTACAAATGTTAATTCAAGAAATTCAATGGATGATGATAAAAGCATAATCAAGAGAAGAAGGATACTAATAGATATATATTTTTATGATAGGAGCGTGAGTTAATGGGTTTACTAAAAAGTTTAAGCGGATATACGGCCAAGACAGCAGAAAATCTTGTACTGGATGCCGGAGCTTTTTTTAAGAATTTTGATGTAAAGGCAGATACATATGATACTGCCGTTACTGCTGGCAAATTGCTAGGTGCTACCAGGGGCGGAGGAAACTTCAATGCTACTCCAACAGTAAGACAGGTTGAAGTCGATGGCGTAAAAGGTGAGGCAAAGGGGTTGACAGTAATTGATTCATGGAAAGTAACTATGACAGCTAACATGCTGGAAGTAACGATTGAAAGTCTTAAGTTATCACTGGCAAGTGCAACATCAGCTGTAGATGCTGTAAATTATCCAGGGTATACACAGATTAAGGCAAATAATTATATTTCTTTAGCTGATTATATTGACAATATTACATGGGTAGGAACAATAAGCGGTTCAGATAAACCTGTTATAATACAAATTTACAATGTTTTGAATACAAATGGTTTAAGTATTCAGACACAAGATAAAAGCGAAGTTGTGACAGCGTTGACGTTGACAGGTCACTATGATGATGCTGATTTAGATAGTCCGCCATTTGCCATTTATTATCCTACACCAGCTGCATAAGAGGTGAAATATGAGAAAGTTAAATACACAGGACATATTCAATTTTACTAAAGTTATGAAGGCTGCAAATCTTAAAGAGGAATTGCAGCCTTTTTTTTCAAAGAGTAGAGAAATAAAAGAAAAAGCTGACAAAAAAGGTATAAAGGTTACTGAGAAAGATGTAAAGCAAATCGGAATCGAAGTAATGTTAACTATTATCGAAGCTGCAGGAAACATGGGTGTCGAAGATAAAGTATATAAATTTTTATCAGGGCCGTTTGAAATGGATGAGAAATCTATTGCTGGACTAAGTATTGATTCTTTATTTGAAAATTGCGAAAAAATGGCAAGTGAGAATAACTTAAGTGTTTTTTTCAATCGTGCAGTAAATTTGATGAAACAGAAGTAATTGATTTACTGCTAAGCAGATACAGCGACATTAATTATGTTATGTTAAGAGATTTTGAAGATGGTATTAAACTTATTGACAAAGCTGAAGAAAAAACAACTGAAAGCAAAATGTTTTTAAGATGGATACCGTATCAAGAGACAATAAGTTTCAATGATTTTAAAAATGGGCTTTATTCATCTGTTAAAAAAGAAAGCAAGGAAAAGATTTTAAATAAAGTTAAAGGAATTTTAGATATGAAGGTAGGTGAATAAATGAACATATTCACACTTATGGGAACTATATTTATTGATACTGACAAGGCAAATGAAAGCATAAGCAAAACTGATGAAAAAGCTCAAGGGCTTGCAGGCAAACTAGGCGAAGGAATAAAGACAGCCGGCAAATGGGCTGCAGGTATTGGAGCTGCTGCCGGTGTTGTTGGTGGAGCTATGTTAGGAGTTGCATCTAAAACTGCAGATGCAATGGGAGCAATTGATGATTCAGCTCAAAAAGCAGGTGTATCTGCAGAAGAATTTCAAAAGTATTCTTATGCAGCTAAGTTATCCGGAATGGAAACAGCGACACTTGAAGGCGCAATGATTAAGGCTCAGAAGTCTTTTGCAGATGCATCAGAAGGCAGTAAGACAGCATCTGAAGCTTTTTCAAGGTTAGGACTTGATGTAAGCAGCATGACAAGTGACGGAGCTTTTGATGCCGCAATCATGGCTTTGGCAGATATAGAAGATACAACAGAACGAAATGCCATAGCAAATGATATATTCGGTAAATCTTATGCAGAGCTTGCTCCTATGTTGAATGGTGGTAGTGAAGGCATTAAAGCCCTAAAGGATGAAGCGGTTAAATTAGGCGGTGTAATGTCAAATGAAGCCGTATCTGCAGGCGCTGAGTTTGGAGATGCGATAGACAAGGCTAAAACCATGGCTAACGGTTTGTTTATGGAATTAGGCACATCATTAATACCTATTTTCATGCAATTGCTTACATGGGTAACTGATCACATGCCGGAGATACAATCATTTGTGGGTACCGCATTTGAAGTGATAAGTAATGTTGTAAGTGTAGCTTATGATTGGTTCAGCAAATATTTATTGCCTATATTTGATACGATATTTACTTGGGTTGGTGAAAATTGGCCGGCAATACAAAAAGTATTTGAAACAGTATTCGGTGTAATATTTGATTTGGTTAGTACCGTATGGACATTGTTCAAAGATGGTTTATTGCCCATACTATCAGCATTATGGGAGTTCATTGAACCTACTTTCCCACTCATCCAGGGCATAGTTGAAGTAACATTTGGAGCGATTGTAAAAACTGTTGAAACAGTTGTTGATATATTTAAAGCTGTTTCTGATGCTATAGCTGAAGCTATTGACTGGCTTACATTCTGGAACGATACTGATGCAGAAGATAAGGATGTTGGAACATCATCTTCAGGTAATAAAAAGAAAAATGGAAGCCACGCTTCCGGTTTAGCGTATGTGCCTTTTGATGGTTACATAGCTGAAGTTCATGAGGGTGAAGGCATACTTACAAAAGATGAAAATAAAAAGTATCGAAACAGTGAAAGTAGTGGCGGAGATGTAATTATAACCGGTAACAGTTTTGTCGTTAGAGAAGAATCAGATATTAAAAAAATTGCCAGGGAACTACATAGACTACAAAGAACAAAAGAAAGAGGAACAGTGCCTGCATAGAAAGGAGTTGCATAGATGGCTAAATTAACAAGGGTTAGAGGATTTGCTTTTAATGATGTTGCAGTTGATAATCTTAAATTTGATTTGCTGAATAACATTTATTTGATTGACGTTGTGAGAAATGCAACTCCAGTTAAGACCAGGTTTGACTTCATCGTGCCCAAAAGGCACGGTAGTCAGACTTTTGACAATAGGTATGAAGATAATTTCATTGATGTAATAGTAGGAATTTATGACATAAACATTGAAACAAGAAGGACCAGGCAAAGAGCATTTCTTAAAAGTTTCATAGGAATAACTTCAAAGCTTATATTTATGGATGAACCAACACTGTTTTATAATGCAGAAGTTATTGATGCCATCGAAGTATCAGAGGGTGAATTATTTACAGAAATTACAATTCATTTCAAAGCAAGCTTTTGTAAATATGAATTGTTAGGAGATCTTAACGATACAATAACAGACAATCTTTTCACTGTCACAGACAATTTAACCGTACTCACCAATAGCTTAGAATGGCCTGCTATAAGTTCTCAGACAGCAAAAGCTATTTCAAACAATGGAAACTTCGAAGCAAACCCTATTATCGAAATTTACGCAAATACAGCCTGTACAAGCGTAATAATAGACAATGGTATAAATAGCTTTACACTATCAAATTTGATAGCTGGAGAGACTGTTTATATTGACACAGAAAAAATGATTGTTTACACAGTTGTTGATAATTCAAAAGTAAGCGCTATAACACGATTTACAGGGCAATTCTTATCTATTCCAGTTGGAGACAGCACAATCACAATCGAGGGAACAAGTTTTAACGTTAATGTAAGTGTTGATTTCAGAAACACGTACATAGTTTAAGGAGGTTGTATGATAACATTAGAAAAGATTTTAGGCGCCTTGACAGGCAAAGAAAACCTCTATAGATGCGGAAGAAATTTTACAGCAATAGAAGAAGCTTTAAATAATAGCGGTGATGTTGAAGCACATAATATTGACGTCACAGCTCACTCAGATATTAGGGCACAAATTAACGATTTGGATACCCAAATAGGAACAATAGAAGCACAAACAATCGCAGCAAACTACAACACAGTAAACAACATACCAACAACAGCAAAACGTGGAAAACTTGACGTGAAGTTAAAAGGCATGAGTGCTGTAAATATGATTAAGAATGGTAACTTTGCAACTACAGACAATTGGAGTACAAGCAATGCAACGAGGTCTGTGAGTGGTAATGTACTTACAATGTTAGCATCAGCTCAATATGGGAATGTCTACTCATACGGTTTATCTGAGATAGCAGGACATAAGTATTATGCAAGTATTGATGTTAAAAGTGATAGCAACAGCGTGTGTTTGAATGATAGTTACTCTAGTACGGAAGTGTTAACATACCATACCGGGAGTAATCAATATGAAAAACTATCTAAGCTATTCACAAGTACAACCACAAAATCATCTTCGGCTATGTTTAATGTGCAGGATAGACGTTCTAGTGGTTGGACTAATGTCTACACAAAAAACGCACGAATGGTTGACCTCACAGCAATTTATGGCGCAGGTAATGAGCCAGACCTTGCGACATGCGATAGGCTGTTTGGCACATATTTTGAGAGTCTACAAGGCTCAACAGGAATTAAGGCTGTTAGCTGTGGAAAGAACTTGTTTGATAAGAGCAAAGCTACGCTTGGTGCTTATGTTTTGGCTGCTACAGGTGCTCTTGGAAATAGTGCAACTTATATGGCAACAGACTATATCACCGTTAAAAGTGGTTCAACTTATTACTTTAATATTACAGCGGGCTCAGGAAGTGCTGGACTTGCATGGTATGACAATAATAAAAATTATATATCGGGTGAAGTATGGGGAACAAATTTACCAAAAGCAAGTATTGCTCCTGCAAATGCTGCATATTTAAGATGCTCCCCATCAAGTGCTAATCTTGACGCATTGGCAAATACATTTCAAATTGAAGAGGGCACAGTTGCAACATCATACGAACCATACAAAGGCACTGACATTGAATACAAGACGTTAGACGGTAAAGCAATTACATTGAATAAACTTCCTAATGGTGTGTATGATGAGATAACAGAGGATGAAAAGTATGTTAAAAGGATTGCTGAAAAGACATTAATTTTAACAGATGTCGACCAACTATATACAGGATATACCAATATTGACGTTATATTTATTGGTGAGGATGCTTTTGCAGATTTAGTAAACGCAGGAACAGCAGATAATGTTGCAACTAAATTAATGACACCTATTTCTACTCCTGCGAATAATACTTTAGGCACGTTTGACAGTACTACAAATGTTGGAAAACATAGATTTAATTCAAGTAGATTAGAAGTGATAGTCTCAAAAGGCACATATGCAAATTTAGCAGCAGCTCAAGCATCACTTGCAGGTACAAAGATAATTTATCAACTTGCAACACTTCAAATACTTGATACCAACGCAGCGCCATTGATAGCTGAACCAGGTGGTCAAGTTGCTATAACTTCAACATCTTCACCTCAGACAAGTGCTGAGTTTAGTTATCCTACAAACGTTGGGGCAGCAATTGATGGATTGATTGAAAGTCAAACAATTATTTCTGAAAGTATGAAAATTGTACAAGATATAACAAAGGAATATGCATACCTAGCAAATGCAACAAATTTAGACTCAGTAGTTGACACTGGAAAAACATATCTGTGCTATACAAGATATGGTGCTCCTATAACAGACTCAGATAATACATACATTGTCGAAGTATATAATACAGGTTTAGTTGGTCTTGATAGATTATTTCAAAGAGCTACTATAATAAATTCTTCTAGCAGCCGTCAAGGTGAAATGTACATTCGTACACGTTATAATGGAACGTGGTCAAACTGGCAAAAGTTTGTATATTCAGATGAGGGTTCATGGACGCCAATCCTTGCAGGTCAGACTACAGCAGGAACAAATACTTATAGTGCCCAGGTTGGAAAATACTATAAGATGGGAAAATTCGTACACGTTGAATTCGGAATAACTATGACAGCAAAAGATGCCGCTATGGCAGGTAATGTGCAATTAAAAGGGTTGCCTTTTGCAGCGTCCTCTGGAAGCATAGTAGGTATGGCTACAATGAAAATTGGTAGATATGACAATATTACTTTTGGTACAGGCTATACTGAATTGAGCGGTTATGTATCGGGTGGTACTAACTTTGGATATCTTACTCAAGGCGGAAGTGCTAAAACTTATTCGGCATTGACTACTTCGAATTTAGCAAGCAATTCAACATTATATGGTTCAGCAGATTATTTGATTGATTAAGGGAGGGTGCTATTTATGGAGAATATTGATATTTCGGAAATAACTATAAATCAATTAAATTTATCTAAAATTGATGAACAAGGTAATCTGTGGCGAAGATGTTATATTAATACACCGACTGGAAGGCAAGAACTTCTTGCGGACTTTGGTGAAGCAGTATTTATCGAAGTTTGTAAGACATGGGGAGAACAAGCAACTGTTGTAGAGCCAATTATTGAACAGGAATCTGAACAGCCACAGGAACCAACAGAATTTGACTACTTGATTGATTTGGATTATAGAATAAGCCTTCTTGAATTAGGCATATAGGAAAGGAGAAAAGTTATGACATACATTTATTGTAAAAAAGTAATTCAAAACGGTACTTATGGTACAAAAGAGGACATGCAAATAAAGCTTGATGTGTTCCTACTTAACAACAGGATTACACAAGAAAATTACGATGAATTGACTGCGATGTTAACTGCAGCTTAGGCAACAAAAGAAATATTTCGTGGCCCAGAGACTTTGAAAAAGGTCTCTTTTTTATATGAAAGCAGGTGAGTAATATACTTACAATAATTAATCAGGACGGTGTTGTTTTAGCCTATCTTAATAACCTGGAGAGTGCCAGTGTTCACAAAGTTATTAATGGTGAATATGTACTTGATTTCGTGGCAATTATTGAGGAGTTGAAAACTGAGTTTCTCTATGATGACTCAAATCTAATAGTATACAACAATGATTACTTCAGGGTTGTTACCCTTGATGATGAGCATGATTCTAATAATATGCTTAAGGTTACAGTAAGCTGTGAACATATCAGCTATGACTTGATAGAACAAACAAAATTGACATTCACGCACCAGAATAGAGCTGCAATATATGTCATGAATGACTTGTTAACTGGCAGTGGCTTTACTTTCACAGGGACTGATGTTACTACAACTGCAAGTATAGATGTTCAGTCTGAAACAGACATAAAAAGCTTACTATACCAAGTTGCTATAATCTGGGGAGGGGAAATAGAATACTTCCGGAAAGACATAGCATTAAAACAACAGATTGGCCAGAACAGAGGTACAGATTTCAGATTTGGCAAGAATATGGAGCGTGTAAGAAGATCCATTGACAAGGTTGAAGGAACTGTAAGCTATGAGGTTGATGTTGTACAAGGCAGTGAACTTGAAGAACTCGGATATTATGATTTAGGTGATACTGTAAGAGTTGTTGATGATGCCCTGAACATTGAACTTGATATCAGAATTATTGACATGGAACGTGATCTTGTTACTGGGATGAATGGCAAAGTTGTATTAGGTGAACCAATCAAGGACCTGAGCACTAATATCGCAGCTATAAAAAAGACTGCGAAAGCAACTGCAGACAAAGTAAATGGTGTTATTGATGAGCATGGGAAGTTGATAGCAGAGAAATTGTCAGGCACTTTAAATGATGCAATTGAAACTGTAGAGGGACAAACAGGGTATGTAACGTTCGATACCAGGGGCATATTGATACACAATCAGCCAACTGAAGTAGAAAGCACCTGGGTAATATTACTAAGCAGCGGCGGTATTCTAATTGCAAATGCAAAAGACAATACAGGAAAATGGATATGGCGAACAGCTGTAACCGGGGAAAGCATATCAGCAAATGAAATAACAACCGGAACATTAACAGCTATAAATATCGACGGTGTAACTATAACCGGCTCAACCGTTACATCCGACAATGCAGATGCGGAAATAAAGCTTGATAATGGTGTGTTGAGTATAAAAAAGAAAGATACATTACAGCAGTTTAATATTAATTATAGATCAGGTTTGCCACAAAATATATTACAAAGCGAATTGGAATTTTACGACGAGTTCAAAGCTACAAATCCAAATAAGCCAGCTGAAAATACTATTAGTTTGAATAGCAATAATTCACACATGGGGCTAGAATTTGGTAATGGTGCGGTTAGTTTAGGAAACAACTGGGTTAATATTTCAATGTATGGAGGTACATTTGACTGGATTGAATCATATCCGGCATTTGCTGATTGGGAAAGCAAAGGATATAACCCGCCACCAACAAATGCTGAAGGTTCTAAGGTGATTATTGATTGTGCTACTTCCGCATGGGAATTGTGGCATGTTGACGGTTATCCCCCAATGGTAGTATATAGTAGCAGGATGGATTTTAGTATTGGAATTGTTGAATTTTATGGAAATGTTTCAGTTGATGGGAATTTTACAGTTGATGGTACTAAAAATTGTAGAATTAAAACTGAACAATACGGTAATTTGGATTTCAGCGCATACGAAACAGCAGATATATACCTGGGTGACATAGGCGAAGACGAAGTTGTAAACAGTGAATGTGTTATTAAACTGGATGAAAAGTTACTTGCATGTGTTAATACCGATTTGCCTTATCAAGTGTTTTTGCAGCCATATGGTGACGGCAGAGTGTGGATTGAGCAACGCAATGCAACTAATTTCGTTGTTAAAGGTGATAACATAAAATTCGGATGGGAAGTAAAAGCAAAACGTAGAAATTATGAAAATATTAGATTTGGGCAACCAAATCAATAGAGAGGTGTTGAATTGAATGAGTATTTAAAAAATGCATTTGAAAACGTGCAACCAATAGCAGCCCTGTTTTTAAGTGCGGTTATGTACGTTCTATTTCCTGAGAGCTCATATTTGACGGCATTTTGTGCAGTAGTAGGTGTTATGGTGCTAGACATCATTACAAAGTATTACTCAATTGCTGTCCATCATGGCGGGCTATGGAAGAGCATAAGAGGCAAGTATATAAACAGTAATAGTATGTGGGTGGGAACATCAAGAAAAATATTTGCATATCTAATAATTTTCATAATGGTTGGTTTAAGTTATAGGGTATCACCAGTTGCCGGAGTAGCAGCATTTCTCGGCACGGTTGTTTACTCTATTTTGTTTTTAAGAGAGTGCCAATCCATACTTGAAAATCTTGACGATGCCGGCAGTGATGTGAAGTGGCTACTTGCAATAGTCAAGCACAGAAAAGAAAAAATATTGGAAGAGGAAGGAATTAATGCAGATGGGACCATAAAGGAGGTTAAAACAGCAGATAATGAGTCAAAAGTATAAAGTAACAGAAAATTTACTTACTGTAAATGAATTTTCACGGCCAGGAATCAAGCTGAAAAAAGTGAAAGGGATTGTAATCCATTGGGTAGCGAATCCACTTTCTACTGCTGCAGCTAATAGAAATTTCTTTGAAAATAGAAAATCAGGAAATAGCGGTTATGGATCAGCACATGAGATTATTGATTTAGATGGCAGTATTATAGTTGATATTCCTGCTGATGAAATGGCTTACCATGTGGGCAGCACAAAACCATATACTGACGAAGCAATAAAATACTTAGGATCATATCCAAACAACTGCACATATGGCATTGAATGTACACACATCGATTGGACAGGGAAAATGACTGATGAGACATATAAAACTCTGGTACATAGAGTCGCCGATTTAATGCAACAGTTTGACCTGGTAGGTGCAGAAAAGCCTTTATGGCTGCACCAGGAAGTTGTTGGATGGAAGGACTGTCACCGATGGTTTGTTAATAACCCTGAAGAGTGGGTTAAATTTAAAAATGATGTTAATGAGAGGTGCGAAATGGCTTTACAGTTAACAGAGCAATGGCAATGGGACATGCTGTATGAAAATGTGAAAACATTGCGTGAAAAAGGCATATTGAACACAGCAGATTGGGAAACAAAAGTAAAGAATAAAACCATAACAGTTCATGAGTTGGTATGGCTAAATACAATTATCATGAAAAGACTATTGGAGAAGTAGAAAGGAGCATTTATGAACAATTTAATGTATCAAATCGCAACACTTGTAATATCAATTCTTGGCCTGGTACTGACCGGTTTTGTTGTACCATGGGTAAAAGCTAAAATAGGCACTGAAAAAATGGGCATTGTCCAGATGTGGGTTAAAGTAGCTGTAGCTGCTGCAGAACAGCTTAAGAAATCAGATGTTTTGAATAAGGATGATAGAAAGCAGTATGTTTTAGCGTTTATTAAGGACAAGGGCATTACAATTACCGATAATGAACTTGATGCCTTGATAGAAGCTGCCGTGTATGAACTGAACAAAGCTCAAAATTTACTATTTACAGATTTGGCTTTACAGGAGGGTGTTGCACTATTAGGTGAAACATCTGAAACAGAAAATCAGTAGGAGATGATCCTGCATCTGTAAAGGTGAAGATGCCTTTAAGATTATAACCGGACACAAAATGTCCGGGTTTTTTTATTGTGAAAAAAGCCGGAGGTAATCAATCTCCGGCGATTCTGATATTAAATTATATACTACCTGACAGGTGGTATACCATATAATATTCTTATTGTACAAATAGGTACCACTTATTGCTATCCAGCTCATATTTTAATTCATAAAAGTACTTTTCCTTTTGCTCACATAAAAAGACTAACCTAGTATTTCCAACCAAGTTTTCTTCATAAAACTTTACAATTTTGCCTATACTAATAACTTTTTCATCGAGTGTGAACTGAACCGGCTCGATTTTACCGTCTGTTTTAAAAATAGCCAATACTTTGACTGGCTTGTTTAGAATTCTCATTGTATCACCTTAATATTATTTACTTAAATTTTTAATAACAAACATGCAATTTTGAGCTTTTCACATGCTTTTTATAATAATTATTTGCGTTGTTAGATTGGATAGTAAAGTGACCAGGTATTATGCCTGGTCTTTTTTTAATGCAGTTGTTTAATATGAGTTTCATCATAATTACTTATTATTTTTATTGTACGCGGGCTATGTTCTTGCATTTTAAGATAGTTCTTTTTTATTAAAAGTTTTACATGGCAATATATTGTGCTTACAGAATCCCTATTTGTTAATATTGCAATCTCCCTATATGTAGGAGGATAGCCGTAAGTTCTGGTATAATCATCAATGCACTTCATAATTTCAAATTGAGCATTAGTT
>JAQSYS010000230.1 GCA_029256005.1 Sedimentibacter sp. | reverse complement strand
TAGTTATGGAGGCGATTTATGAAACAGGTCTTAATTAACAGTTCGATATTTTTTGACCAGGCTGTCATTTTAGATAATGGCAAGCTCATGGATTATTTCCATGAGGAAAAAGACAATAAAAGCGTTATAGGCAATATCTACAAGGGTAGAGTTATGAATATTCTACCGGGAATGCAAGCTGCTTTTGTTGATATCGGATTAGAAAAAAATGCATATTTATTTCTGGATGACCTGCTTTCAGACAAATTCCTCAGAGAGAAAAACATTAAGAAAAGAGAAGTAGACAACATCAACAAGGTTCTTAAGAAAGGTGATGAGCTACTTGTCCAAATAGTCAGAGATCCAATGGGTGAAAAAAATATTGCAGTAACAACTGACATTTCTCTTTCTGGCAAATACATTGCTTTCATACCAAAGAGCATTGAGGTTAACATTTCTAAAAAAATCAAGGTGCCTGATGAAAGAAAAAGGCTTGAGCAATTAGGCTATGAAATTATGAATGAAGGAAATGGCATGATTCTTCGTACATTTTCTAAAAATTGCTCAAAAGAGGAAATTGAAAAAGAGTATAACATGCTTTCATCGGTATTTATGCATATGGAACAGGAATACAGATATTCTTATGCTCCAAAGCTTTTGTATCAAAATAATGCTTTGATTGAAAAACTTTTTTTTGATTATATTGATTCGACAGTTAATGAAATATATGTTGAAGATAAAAATACTGCTGATAAGGTTGTAAATCTCATCAAAGCATATAATTCTGATGAACTTAAAGATATCAAAGTTATTGAGTCCAATGACTCCTTCGAAATTTTCAATGTGGAAATGCAGTTAAACATGTTGTTTGAGAGAAAAGTCGAACTCGACAACGGAGGGTCAATATTCATAGATGTAACAGAAGCATTGACAGTAATAGATGTGAATAGCGGAAAGTATGTTGGTATTGACAACATTGAGGATACTGCCTTAGCAATAAATATATATGCACTTGATGAAATAGGTAGACAGGTAAAGCTCCGTAATATTAGTGGAATAATTATAATAGATTTTATTGACATGAAGAATAAAGATAATATCAATTTATTAATTAATAAAGCTAAATCTGTTTTTAAGGATGACAAAGCCAAAACCAATATAATAGGAATGACTAAACTTAATCTAATGGAGATTACAAGGAAAAAAGATAAAGAAAATTTCTTTAATTTAGTAACAGAAGAATGCAAACACTGTAGAGGCGGAGGAAGAACAGGCTCAAAGTTATATTTATTCCTCAAAATTGAAGGTATTGTAAGAAAAGTACTGAAAAATACGTCCTCTGAGGCTGTTGTGTTAAAAATCGGATACATGCTCTACAATAGAATTCATGAGAACTGCATGGATATTGTTGATAAAATAGAGAAAAGGTACAATATAAAAATTTATTTCATTAAAGACAAAAAAATTCTAACAGATGAAATTGTTATTGAAAAAATGGGCAAATTAGATTATATTAATAGTATATTTAAACAAAAATAAGTTGACAAACATGGTTTTGTTTGGTACAATTTTAATTTGTAAGAGCCGCACGGATCAGGTTAAAACTAAAGTACCTGCAATGGCGAGACTGGTAAGAGGAGGTAAATTTATGTACGCAGTAATTGAAACAGGTGGAAAACAATACAGAGTTCAAGAAGGCGATGTTATCAGAGTTGAAAAATTAAACATTGCTGATGGTGAAACAGTAAAATTCGATAGAGTATTACTTGTTGCTGAAGAAGGAAAATTAAATGTTGGAAAACCATATGTTGACGGAGCAGTAGTTGAAGGTTTAATTGAAAACCAGGGAAAAGCTAAAAAAATATTGATATTCAAATATAAGGCTAAAAAAGACTACAGAAAGAAACAAGGTCATCGTCAACCTTATACACAAGTTAAAATTGAAAAAATTGTTGGTTAGTATATGATTACAGTTAGTATATATAGAACTAATGATGATATCAGCGGTTTTATTGTTGAAGGTCATTCAGACTATGCTGAAGAAGGAATGGACATAGTATGCGCATCAGTTTCAATACTTAGTTATACAGCTCTTAATTCAATTAACTTAGTTGCAGGAATTGAACCGGAATTTATAAGTTATGATGTCGATGAAGATACAGGATTAATGAGTTTACGGACTTTGTCAAACAATAACAAGACTGATGTTATATACAGAAGTTTCATGGTAGGAATAGAATTATTACTGGAAGATTACAGTGATTATATTACACTTAAATTTGAGGAGGTGTAAAAATGTTTTTAAAATTAAATTTACAGTTATTCGCACATAAAAAAGGTGTTGGTAGCTCAAAAAACGGTCGTGATAGCAATGCTAAAAGACTTGGAGTTAAAAGAACTGACGGTCAATTTGTATTGGCTGGAAACATTCTTGTAAGACAAAGAGGAACTAAGCTTCATCCAGGATTGAATGTAGGCATCGGAAGCGATGATACATTGTTTGCAATGGTAAGCGGAAAAGTAAAGTTCGAAAGAAAAGACAAAGCAAGAAAACAAGTTAGTGTATATCCTTGTGAAATAGAAGCATAATAAAAAAAATCACCTACCGTAAGGTAGGTGTTTTATTTAAGGTGTGAGGACACACCTCTGAGGTTGGGAAGGTCTTTGGAGTAAGTTTCAGAGGAATGTCCCCATGTCCTCTAGTTACAATTAGGAAGGTTGGGATAAAATGTTTGTAGACATAGCGCAAATAAGTGTTAAAGCTGGTAAAGGCGGAAATGGCAGCGTTGCATTCAGACGTGAAAAGTATGTACCAATGGGCGGACCGGCAGGCGGCAACGGCGGCGATGGCGGAAGCATAATATTGGTTGCTGATGAGGGACTTCGAACATTGATGGATTTCAGATATAAAAGACATTATCAGGCAGAAAATGGCGAAGACGGAAGAGGAAAAAAGCAATTTGGTTCTGATGGAAAGGACCTTGTATTGAGAGTGCCTACAGGAACCTTGGTTAAGGATGAAGAAACAGGCATTGTTATGGCGGATTTAAAAGATCATAACCAAAGATATGTAGTAGCAAAAGGTGGCTATGGTGGTAAGGGTAATGCAAAATTTGCAACCTCAATCAGGCGTACTCCACGTTTTGCAGAGCCAGGCGTGAAAGGCGAATCCAGAGATATAATACTTGAACTCAAGCTCATAGCAGATGTTGGTTTAATAGGATTTCCTAATGTAGGAAAATCAACTATTTTAGCCTCGATTACAAGTGCAAAGCCAAAGATAGCAAATTATCACTTTACCACACTTAAGCCTAATCTGGGTGTAGTGAGCATTGGAGAAGGTCACAGCTATGCTATGGCAGATATTCCTGGACTTATTGAAGGAGCTAGCGAAGGTGCAGGTTTAGGACTGGAATTTTTGAGACACGTGGAAAGAACAAAGCTTCTTTTACATGTTATTGATGCTTCAGGACAAGAAGACAGGGATCCGGTAGATGACTTTTATAAAATCAATGAAGAATTAAAAGAGTATAGCCAAAAGCTTTCAGAAAAGAAACAGATAATTGTTCTTAATAAATTAGATTTACCACAGGCTCAGGAAAATTTAGAGAGAATTAGAAAAGAATTTTCTGATTATGAAATAATTGAGGTTTCAGCTGCAACGGGAGAAGGCCTTGATGCTTTAAAGAAAAAAGCATATGAAAGACTTCTGCAAATTGAAGAAGAAATCGAGTTTGTTGATGAGACACAAGTTGAGAACTTCCTTGACAGAAAAGAAAGAGACACAATAGTAGTTTCTAAAGAAGACGATTATTATCTTGCTGAGGGAGATTTCCTGGAAAGACTCGTTGGTTCTACAAATTTTGATGATTTTGAATCTTTCAGCAACTTCCAGAAAGTTCTTGTAGATAAAGGCGTAATAAAAAGGTTAAGAGACCTTGGTGCAACTGAAGGAGATCTCATTAATGTTTGCGGAATTGAATTTGATTTCGTTGATTGATGAGAATAGGAGGAT
>JAQSYS010000229.1 GCA_029256005.1 Sedimentibacter sp. | reverse complement strand
ATTATTCAGTCATTATTAGCTCTTGGTACAGGCGGATTATTTGGAATGGGAATAGGGAAAAGTAGACAAAAATTTTTCTATCTCCCTGAGGCGTACAATGATTTTATTTTTTCTATAATTGGTGAAGAACTTGGATTTATTGGTTGCGTATTTGTAATGCTGGGTTTTGTAATTTTCGCATGGAGAGGATTAAGAATATCCATGAATACAGAGGACTTTTTTGGTAGCCAGGTAGCTCTGGGAATGACGACACTGGTGCTAGTTCAGTTTTTAATACATGTAGCTGTTGCCACTTCTTCTATGCCACCAACAGGCAGAGCCCTTCCGTTTATAAGTGCAGGAGGTTCATCTTTAATGTTTTTGCTCTGCTCCATGGGAATTTTATTAAATATATCAAAATATTCAAATACTTATAGGAATTGAAGAAGCCCTACCACCATTTTTCAGAGTGTTTTTTCTGAAAAATGGTGGTAGGTCTTTCGCAACGAATTCCCAATTTATGCGACGTAAGGAGCAAATAAATTGGTGAATGAGACTGCGTCTAAAAATTACCAGAAGGTTGGTTTATAATATGAGAGTACTTATTACTGGCGGTGGAACAGGAGGACATATAAATCCTGCTTTGGCTATTGCTCAAAAAGTAAGAAATGAAAATCCATCTAATGCAATATTATATGTTGGAACCAAGAATGGATTAGAAAGCGAGTTGGTTCCTAAGGAAGGCTTTGAATTTAAATATGTTACTGCTAAATTTTTAAGGAGAAAAATTAGCTTTGAAAATATTAAAACAATGGTAGCGTCAATAAAAGGTGTTTTGGAAGCGATTAAAATTATAAATGAATTTAAGCCTGACATAGTTGTGGGAACTGGAGGATATGTATGCGGCCCTGTTGTTCTTGCAGCAAGTCTTAGAAAAATACCGACAATGATTCACGAACAGAATGTTTTTCCAGGAATAACAAATAAAATGCTTTCTAAGGTTGTGGATGTTATAGGTATAAGCTTTGCAGAAGCTGAAAAGTACTTTCCTGAAGAAGCAATTAAGAAGCTAGTGCTTGTCGGTAACCCTGTCAGAAAGGAAATTTTGACTTCAGATAGAAGAAAATCCAGAACAAAATTTAACTTGCGTCCTGACACAATAATGATATACTCATTTGGGGGCAGTGGAGGACAATTAAGTTTAAATGAAGCAATAATAGATGTAATAAAAAAATACAATGGACAAGGTAACATAAGGATTATACATGTAACAGGCAAGAAGATGTATGAGAGTTTCATGGACAATATTAGAAAAGCTGATATAATACTTAAAGAAAACATTGAAGTGTTGGATTATATGTATGATGCTGCAACAGCATTATCAGCCTCTGACATAGTAATAGGAAGTGCCGGAGCTATAACAATTGCTGAAATTACAGTAATAGGCGTTCCTTCGATTTTGATTCCGAAGACTTATACAGCTGAAAATCATCAGGAATACAATGCAAGAGCCTTGGAAAAAGAAGGAGCAGCTAAAGTAATTCTGGAAAAAGATTTAGACGGAGACACTCTTATTGCTGCAGTTGAAGAAATAATTGAAAATAAGAATGTATTAAAAACAATGTCTTTAAATTCCAAAAGAATGGGAAATACAGATGTTGAAAATAAAATATATGAATCAATGGTTAATCTCATCAACACTAAATCCAAAAAGTAACAAGTAAAAAGACTTTGCATAACATATATTACGATTACCAAATGTAATATTTGTCGCGGAGGGATAAAGATGGGAAGTTTTATTATTCAGGGAAGTAAGAGCCTAGAAGGAATTGTGGAGATAGGTGGCTCAAAAAATGCTGCTCTACCTATTTTAGCTAGCACTGTAATTTGCGGAAGAGAATATCTTCTTGATAATATACCAGATATAGAAGATGTTAGAGATATGCTTGAAATTTTACAAACCATGGGTTGTTTAGTACAATATGACAATGGTGTAGCATTAATAGATTCAAGAAACCTTGATACTTATCAAGTTCCAGAAAAGCTTGTAAGAAAAATAAGGTCTTCTATTATTTTAATGGGAGCTGTATTACAGAGAACTGGAAATGTGGAAATAGCATACCCGGGTGGTTGTGAAATAGGTCTTAGACCAATTGATCTTCATTTAAAGGGATTACGAAAGCTTGGTGTTGAAATACATGAGAAAAGCGGGTTATTGGTAGGCTCGGTAAATAATCCTGAAGGCTGCGAAATATTATTGGATTATCCAAGCGTAGGTGCTACAGAAAATATAATGTTATTTGCAGTTGGTGTTCCGGGAAGGACAATAATTCATAATCCAGCTAAAGAGCCTGAAATTGTAGATTTACAGAATTTTTTGAATACTTGTGGTTACGAAGTTAGCGGAGCTGGAACGGGTTCTATTATTATTGATGGGAAAAATATTGAAAACACAGACACTGTAGAATATAAGATTATACCCGACCGTATTGAGGCAGGAACTTATTTGAGTGCAGCGGCATCGATGAAGAGCAAAATCTACATAAGAAATATTGAGAAAGCTCATTTTAAGTCAATAACTTCAATGTATGAAGATGCAGGATGTGAAATAAGGGAAACACATGGAACTATTGTTATAGCTAACAATGGTAAGTTAAATGCAATAGAAAAGGTTACAACTCAGCCTTATCCAGGATTTCCTACAGATATGCAGGCACAATTCATGGCTTCCATGGCAGTGGCAGACGGATTAACAATTATTGAAGAAACTGTTTTTGATTCTAGATTCAAACATGTTCCAGAACTTCAAAAAATGGGTGCTAACATTACCACAATCGGAAGGGTTGCTGTTATCGAGGGTGTGGAAAGACTGTATGGTGCAGAGGTTGAAGCAAAGGACTTAAGAGGTGGAGCCGCATTGGTTATTGCTGCACTGGGAGCAGAGGGGACCACCAAAGTAAACAATATTTATCACATCAGCAGAGGATATGAAAAGTTTGTAAGCAAATTGAGTAATTTAGGGGTAATAATTACAGAGATAGGCTAATGAGCGTTAATATGCTCTAAAGATTAGACATATTATATAAAAAGCTACGTAAGTATAAAATAAAAAAACAGGTAAAAAAATGCCAAAGCAAAAAGAACATAAAAAACAAAAGAAAAAAAAGAAAAAAAAATTCAGAAAGCTTTTTGTAAGTACGGTAGCTTTTATCTCAGCTGCTGTAGTTATTATTTTTTGCATTTATTATATATATTTCGAAAAAAATTATTTTGATTTAGTTGAAATACGTGTAACGGGTAATTTAATGTATAACAAGGACTACATAATAGATAAATCACAAATAGAGAATGGTGAGAAAATTTTTAGCATTGACAGAAAAAGAGCAAAGAGTATTTTAGAGGATGAAATTTATGTGGAAAGTGCAAGAGTTGTTTATGAACTTCCAAATAAAATTTTGATTGAAATAACTGAAAGACAAGAAAAATACCAGATATTATACAACCAAGAATATATTGTGACTGATGATGACGGAATTGTCCTTAGGACAGGCACTGAAAAAAACGAATTATTAGCTATTGAAAGTTTGACTGATGTATTATACAATGTAGGAGAAAAGGTACAAATTACAGGAATTGAAAATACTAATTCCATTTTTCAAACTATTGAATATATAAACAGCGAATTTGGTACTGAAACGGTAAAAAGCTTGAAAGTTAGTGCTGGCAACAGCTTCTTATTGGAAACTGAATATGGAACATTCATAAAAATAAAACTTGACGAAGATATTAAGTATCAAATTGTATTTGCTATGAAAATAATAAATGAAAGACTTAACAATAACATGGATGTTACTAATGGTCTGATTGATTTTACTAAGGGGGACAGTCCAGTCTACATGGAGGGCTTTAAGATGGAGGATTATAATGAATAAAATGTGGCAAAAGGGAATGTTATTTGGCATAAGCGTTGTTCTAGGAATAATATTAATGACACAAATCCATACAACTAAAGATATTATAGGAAATGAATCACCTAATGA
>JAQSYS010000228.1 GCA_029256005.1 Sedimentibacter sp. | reverse complement strand
ACCACCTCAAACAGCCTCGCCCTACCGGGAATACCATATGCTTTGAGGGTAGGAGAAACAGCGAGACAGATAGTTTTTTCAGTGCGACTTGCGTCAGCTACAACGAGGTTAGTGGTCAACGGATCAAGCCCTCGTTCCATACACTCCACCGATGCATAGAATGACTTCAAATCGATTGCTATATAGGTTCTGTTCTTCATGATTATCCCCTGTTCACCTCCTTAATAAATTATCTCATAATATATAGTTTACTCATTAACCCTAACATGATTACAAATACTTTTTTCATCGAAATAACCTCCTGTTATATAAATAGTCTTGGTTTCGCTTTTTTCTACAAATGCGAACTAACTCAACTATAAATTGGAATTTGTCAACTTCGTGTTATGCTCATAATAGTTATTGCCTAAATTCGAATGTTTCTTTTTATACAAAATATAAAATAGAGAATAAATAGGTATTACTAAAAGCAAAATCAAATAAAAATCACGAGTTGCTGAGTATGAGGTAGCATCAAATCTTGTAATCATAACATGACTTACAAAGTAAGAAACAGGAACAAATAGAATCTTTACTATGATAGCTTTAACCCTTTCTTTCTTTCTGAATATTAGAAAGAATACTACCAAAACAAATGCAATTAACATGTCAAGAGTAATATAGTAATTCAAAAACAATCGTGGCAAGGTCATAACACCGCCACTAGAAATTGGATTTTTACCATATATTACTTTATCCTCTTGTCCTCCGTTAGACACATAATAAATCGTGTTCACTTCTTCATTATTCGGGTTTACTGTAATGGTTTGGGATTTTGTAGCGCCAATAATTTCATTCCATTCTGTATTATAAATACTAATATTATATATTCCTTGCTCCCCTTGTGTTAGTTCATATTCTCCTACAAAAGAAAGTGTTACACTGCCATTATTCTCATCTACAGTAATAATCTTAGATGATTGAGTATAGGGTATATATTCAGGTGCTGTTAGATATGCAAATGATAATATTACAACGATGGCTGAAATGATTGCTGAGAGCATTGCAGTAAATACTCGTTTTTTCTTTATATCTAAACCTATTTTTTTCAGAAATGCTATGTCATCTTTTTCAGTTATAACAACTGTAGGTGTTTCTAAATCGGATTTTAATAATGAAAGTTCCTTTTTACAGTCATTACAATTCAGCAGATGTTCTTCTACAAGTTTCTTTGTGTCTTCGCTGACAATGTTATCAGCATATAAAGGCAAAATATCCTTTACAATGTTGCAGTTTATTTTATTCACGATGATTGCCCTCCATTTGTTCTAATATTTGTTTTTTAGCTCGGTAATAAGTAACCCTCGCCCAACTTTCAGTTTTGGTAAAAATTAAACTGATTTTGTTAAAAGATAGACTGCCGAAAAATCTTAACATAAAAACTTCTTTATATGGTTCGCTCATATTGTGCAAAATTTTTAGTATCAAAATAGATTGTTCTTTTAATATCAAATTATCCAAAACATTAGTTTTACCATCCACGTTGTCCTCAAGGTCGTAAGGTGAGAAAATTTTTTGGCGATTATACTCTGTATAATATGTGTTTCGTGCTATGGTAAAAAGCCATGCTTTAATATCTTTTCGTCCGTCAAATGTATGAATGTTCTTTATTGCTTTTAAAAATGTGTCTTGTGTAATATCTTCGGCAACGGCTTTGTTTTGTGATAAACCATACAGAAATGTATATACATCTTTGAAATACAATTTATATACTTGTTCAAATTCCAAAGTCAAATCCTCCTTTCACCTCACTAACTAATGAAATATGATTTCGTTACACAGTTTTTTAAAAAAACTGCCTACAAATGCAGACAGCTATACTAAGGGGTATATAAATAATCTTCCCTACAACTTCCTATTTGTCTGCGTCTGCAGACTGGAATTTGAACGCTATGAATTATACTTATACCCTACATTAAACCGAACTCTGATTTGAGAGCTTCATACCTTTGTTTTTCATGTTCGGCAACATTAAATAGAGGGTTGTATAAGCAATGCTGCAAAACATCTGCATCAATTAACACCTCATCAAAAGGTGAATGTTTACTGCCCTTACTACTATGGTTATATATTGCATTACAAATCGTCACAATCTCATCATCAGTAAAAATTTGCAGCGAGTATAATATCTCACTTGCCATAGCAGCTCCTTTATGTGCATGATCTTTTGTATCCATAGTTGAATACGAATAAATATCATGAAGCATACCAGCTATTGTCGCCAATTCATGGTATATGAAAAATCCTTGGTTCAAAACTGCTCGACAAATTGGAATTTGTCATTCTACTCAATTTGTTTTTTAAAGTCTCTTATAGTATATTCTTGTTTCCTCATTCATATAGTCCTTACGCGTCTCCAAATAGGTATAACCATATTTCTCATATAAATCCACATGGTCTGTACCAAGATATATAATTGAATGGCTCTCTAATTTTGCTTCTTCTTCAACATACTTTAAAAGATTTTCACTACACCTCTTCCCTCTAAAATCAGGATAAGTGTATAAAAATCCCAGCCATGGAAACATACTTTTATCACGAATGCAATCCTGGTGAGTTAGTGTTACAAATGACACAATCATTTCTCCATCAACTAGCAGAAATAGCTTCCCGTCTCTTCCCAACAACTCATCAAATTTTTGAGTATCATTCAATAATTTAAGCAGAAATTTTGCTGCACCCCAATCTGCGAGTGAAATCTGCTCCTTCCAATGCTCTTTATTCTCATTTGAAAAATATTCTATAATTTTCACTTTTTCTTCCCCCAAAAATTCCTATTTATCGACACTATTTCATCCTTAGCCTCACCTTTAATACTTATTTTTCAAGTAATCAGGGGTATAAAGAACATTATTATCTTTATCACTAATTTCAACAATTGTTCCAATTGTCCATTCAGCTGTATGGCGTTGAGGATCACCATTGCTGTCTAATTCGATGTATTTAAACACATATTTGTAATTCAATCCGAAATTATCTTTTATTACAGCATATATTGTTAATTTATCATTTGATTTTAGATCTATCTGTTCATTTATATCAATATTAACAAAGTTTGAAAAGCCATCAGGATAATCATTTTCAGATACTTCTGCACTTTGTTCTTTGACTGTTATTCCATTTACATCATATATTATTTTTACATCTTCAGTAAAGTTCCCTTCCTGTGAAACAACCTGAAGATCTATATTTCCATTAAATATATATTTACCTGAGCGATATGATTCTGATCCATTATATCCACCATTTATATTTAAAATATATTTTTGCTGCAAATCATAGTATTCATCAATGCTTTCCATTTTCTGAACCCCATTTTGTTCTATTAATATTGTTGGTTTAAATGCTTCAAAAATATTTATATCAGCCGACCCAGAAAATGTAGTGCCATCTCTCTCCATTGCAATTTTTTTATCATTAACTAATAAACTAATATTTGTTCCTTCTGTATATTCCTTTGGTATTACCGTCAATTTAATAGGTACAGTTAAATCAGCATTGAGCTTATCACCAAATGTTACCTCATAGCTGTCAATAATACTGGCTTGTTTTTCAATTAATGAATTTATATTAGAAGTGAAGTTTGAAACTTGATTGTTTGTATTTTCAATGGTATATCTTAGTTCATCATAATTATTATCCAATGAATTTTGAATAATGTTTAATTTAAATAATGTAAAAACATTCAACAAAATTAATGCTGCAATTAAAATCTCTATATTTTTTTTCATGTTACACCTCTGTCAGAATTTGCAAATATTTAATCTCTATTCGACGGATTGTAAAGATTATTTGAATTTTACATCTTTATCTTTTTTCTTTAGAGCCCTTGAAATACTCACTTTTATTTATTCTTATTCAAATAAGTTATACATACTTTTATAAATAGCACATAGGCTATAAATTTTGTAATTTCAAATATTATATTAAAAATAATCGATAAACCAGCTATACCCCACATCACTCGTCACTCCTTAATAATA
>JAQSYS010000227.1 GCA_029256005.1 Sedimentibacter sp. | reverse complement strand
CAATATTATGAAATGATTTTTATATTTCTAAATATAATAAATTATCGGTAGGTGAATTATGTATAATGAAATTGTAATGGATCATTTTTCTGATCCAAGAAATTTAGGCGAAATTACGGATGCTGATGCAATTGGTCAAATTAAAAATACAGCTGATGGTGATCAAATAACTGTTTATATAAAAGTAAAAGATAACACAATAACAGACATTAAATTTAAAACATTCGGTTGCGGAGCAGCGATTGCGGCCAGCAGCATGCTTACGGTTCTAGCAAAGGGAAAGACACTTGATGAGGCAATTAATATAACAAATGATGACGTAAATGATGCACTTGGAGGGCTTCCTGAACAAAAGCTTAAATGCTCTAACAATGCAGCAAACGCACTGCATGATGCAGTTGTAAAGTATAGAGCGGCAAATAGTTAAGAGCAATTGGGGGTGAATGAGTGATTTTATCGAAAGAACAAATTAATCGATATGTACGACATATTATTATGCCGGAGATCAGTGGACAAGGACAAAAAAAGCTGCTTGGCTCATCAATTTCTGTTTTTGGTGAAAATGTTAAAGATTTATTTTCATTAACTTTGTATCTTTCAGCAATGGGTATTGGACACATAAATTGTTATTTTGAAAATAAAGAGGGATATGATTTATTATTTTCACAAGCAACGGATTTAAATACGGATGTAAAAGTTCAATTAATAAAGGATGACTTCACAGTATCTGATATACGATTAGTTATTGGTAGTATTGATTTTATTAAGAAAACAACTGATTTTTTTATAAATGAGAATGCATTTATTCCAACAATATTATCTGTTATAAATCAATGGAAAGTTGGAATAAATAAAATATCTGATTTAAAAGAATTGAGTGGTTTTAATGAATTATTGGATAAAAGTTCATCCACCTGTAATGTTTCTTTTGTTTCTGCAGTTTCAGGCACAATATGTGCAATAGAGGCAGTAAAGCATATCTTAAACATCGGTAATACACTTAAGGACATGCTAGTATTTGATTTATACAATATGGGAATTAGTACATATGAAAAGAATGAAGCAAAAAGAGCTATTGAGAGTTTAAATATAAAAGAAGAGATAGATTATAAGAATGCAGAAGAGAAGCTTTCTAATGCAAAGGTATTAATTGTTGGAGCAGGTGGGCTCGGTTCACCGTCATCACTAGCTTTGGCTATGGCAGGAGTGGGTACAATCGGTCTTGTAGATTCAGATGTCGTTGAAATAAGTAATTTAAATAGGCAGGTGCTTCATTCCTCTTCACGAATAGGAATTTCTAAGGCAGATTCTGCAAAGTTCATACTTATGTCTTTTAATCCTCAGATAAAAATTGATACATACATTGAAAATCTAACAAAGAAAAATGCTGAAGAACTAATTGATAAATATGATTTGGTGATTTCTGCAGTCGATAACATTCAAACAAGGTATTTAATAAATGATGCTTGTTATTTTATGAAAAAGCCTGTAATTGAAGCAGGAGTATTAAGATTTGATGGCACAAATACTACGATTATTCCTGACAAAGGTCATTGTTATCGATGTTTATATCCGAATTTAAACACAAAAGGTATGTCTTGTGCAGAAACAGGCGTTTTAGGAGCAGTTCCAGGACTTATGGGCTTTATTCAAGCTGCTGAAGCTTATAAAGTAATCACAGGCTTAGGAACAAATTTAAGAAATAAAATTTTATTGTTTGATGGATTAGATATGGAATTCAATGTAATAAATCTTGATAAAAATCCAGATTGCCCTTTATGCGGAAATAACCCAACAATAGAAAAGCTACAAGATTACACATTTAGATGCAACAGAGTAGATTAAAAGCGCAGAAACAAATCTGCGCTCTTTTTGTATCTTTTTATCTTATAAAATTCATATATGTTTTTCTTTCTGGTTCAGGTCTTTGTACTTTGCCTTCTCCAAATTCGATTAATTTCATTAGCCATGCCATATTTTTCCCAAGGATTCTCATGATTTGAACACCTTCATCATCCATAAGAGCATCACCTGGTTTTGCTCCATAAATCACATTCCAATAATTTGATGTAGGCATCAGCATTTCAGCGTAGCCTAAATAATTATTTAGTTGATTGAATGCAGGCAATCCACCAGAACGCCTTACAGCCACAACACCTGTGCCGACTTTGTGCCTAAATAATCCATTGTTAGCACTTCCTACATAAATTGCTCTATCAAGAAATGCTTTCATTGTTGCCCCTATATCAGAAAAATGAACAGGTGAGCCTAAAATTATTCCATCTGCTTCCTTAATTTTTTGAATCCATTCATTTACTTCATCATCAATTATGCATCTTTCATTTCTGGTTTTAAAGCAAGAATTACAAGCTGTGCATCCCAGTATTTTTTTATTTCCGACATTTACTATTTCAACTTCAATATTTTCTTTTTCCAGCTGTTCAGCTACCAACTTAATAGCTTCATATGTATTTCCTTCTTTTCTTGGGCTTCCGTTAAATGCAACTACCTTCATATTTACCTCCTATTGCTTTATCATGTATTATACTAAAATAAATAGGTTATTACAATAAAAAATCGAAATAAACAATTCTCTTTTCAAAACATGTGGTATAATATAATTATAAAATAAGGCGGAGAATGTTATGAAAAATATCAAGTTAAACAAATTTAAATATTTAAATTTAAAATATTCATTAAGCGTTATAGCAATATGCTTAATTTCAACTATATTTTCAATAGTTATGAATAAATTGGGAATTGGAAAAGAAAACACTTTAATGGTTTTTATAGTTGGGGTTTTAACAGTTACAATAGTAACCAGAGGATATATATATAGTGCAGCAGCAGCGATAATTAGTGCAATTATGTTTAACTACTTGTTTACAGAGCCTATTCACAGTCTGCAGATCAGCAATACTCAAGATATTATTCTTATGGTGTTTTTTCTAACTGCATCTTTAATTTCTAGTACCATGACTTCAAAGCTTCAATATCAGACAGAGGTATCCCAAAGAAATGAAAGAACAGCTAAAACTTTATATGAAATTACAAAGGGATTTTTTAATGTAACCGGTAATGAAAATATAATTTTAAAGGGAATAAATTATATAAAGGATTATGTTGGGTATGATTGTTATGTAAAATTGAATAATGTAGATAAATTTTATAATAACGAAGGTATTCCTGCGTATGAAGAAATAAAAAAGGAACATATAATGTTAATACCAATAAAAGGTGTTGCAAAACAAAGAGGGGAAGTATATATAACAAACGTTAACACTTCATTATCTTATGAAAGTGACATTATAATTAAAACAATAGTACATCAAATGGCTATTGTGCTAGATAGAGAATTTATATATGAAGAAAGACAGAAAATAAAGATAGACATGGAGAGTGAACGATTAAAGAGCACTCTATTAAGAAGCATATCTCATGATATTAGAACTCCTCTTACAAGTATTAAAGGAGCAAGCGAACTGATTCTTGAAGAAAAATTGGATTATGATAATATAAAAAAGTTAGTTTCAGATATATATGATGAATCAACATGGCTTATTAAGACCGTACAAAACATACTGGATATGACTCGTATAAGTGAAGGTAAGCTTACTGTTAACAAAAATTATGAATCAGTAGATGATATAGTAAATCAGACATTGACGCTTGTACCACAGTTTCGTGCTTCAGGGATGCTTCAAGTACTGATTCCTGAAGAAATAATTCTTATTCCTGTTGATGGAAGGTTATTTGTACAAGTATTGGTGAATTTATTAGATAATGCATATAAACATGCAGGCGAAAATGCTCAAATTATTTTGAAGGTCTCAGCAAATGATAAAACAGCTGTATTTGAAGTTTCAGATAATGGTAGTGGTATTGCCCCTTCAATAATAAATAATATATTTGAAGGCTTTGTTACCTACCATAAAAATAATATTGTAGATGGAAGTCTTGGAGTCGGTCTTGGCCTTACTATATGCAAAGAAATTGTAAAAGCTCATAATGGGTCAATAACAGCAGAAAACTTAAAAAAT
>JAQSYS010000226.1 GCA_029256005.1 Sedimentibacter sp. | reverse complement strand
TATTCGTATTATTGTTGAAATTTTTAATGATCGATCACCTTCAATTAACAATTTTTTAGGGCAAACTATTATTTTCTGCCTCGAATATATTGTTTACAGCAGCAGATAAATTATTAATCCTATTTTTACTAATTAGTTAAATATTTGCCAAATTTATTTAACTGCAAAATTGATACATTGCTATTCCGGCAGCGATGGTTAGGTTTAAAGAATCGATTCGGTCAGTGTGTTTTATAAAAACGCCGGTGCCGATTTTTGAAAAACTTTTGTCGAGCCCGGTTGCTTCATTTCCAAAGACCAGCGAAAACAATTCGCTACTATCATGCTTAACATCTTTCAATGTCATTGCACCATCAAGCATAAATGCATAAAATTTGCGGTTACTAAAACTCTCCTTATAAACATCAAAATTGTCATAATATTTAAAATTTATTCTAAAAATCGAACCCATTGAAGCTCTCACTACCTTTGGATCAAAAGCATCAACTCCTGGACTTATTATTGCTAAATCACTTAATCCAAAGCCTGTGAGAGTCCTAATAATTGTGCCCATATTTCCCATATTGCTTGGATTGACAAGTACTATATGTGAGCTGTCATAACTTAAAGTACATTCATACTTTGAAAATACTCCAACCACATAATTATTTTCCTTATCACTTATGCGATTGATAGCTTTATCATTAATTTCAGTCTTTATGTTATACCTACTGCACAATTCAAATATATCTGCATTGGATTCTGTCTTGTAACTTGAGCTTACCAATACCTTTATAACCTGTTCCGGTTTATTTTGAATTAATTCTACTGTTGGAAAAATTCCAAAAGTATAAGAGTAATCAAAACTTTTTTTATATGTCTTTATATCCATTTAAACTCTCCTTAAAATAACCCTACTGTTTTAAGAGCAAATATAAATATGAAAATTGTAAGAGGACTGAACAAAGTAGTAATAAATACTAACTGACCCGCCAATTCTGAATTGCAATCATACTGCAGAGCCATGGTGTAGCTTGAAACAGAAACTGATGGTGCAACCATGCTGAACAATGCTCCTAATTCTACTCCTCTAAACCCAAATGCTAAAGCAGCAGCAATTACCAAAGCCGGTATAACCAACAGTTTACCTATCGTGATAATTGAAATATACCTAAAATTCTTGCCAATATTTTTTATTTCAATATCTCCTCCAAGAACCATAAGCGCAAGCGGAGTAGCCATTGCTGCCACATCAGACACAGTCTTCTCTAAAAAATTAGGCAGTTTTATATTAAATGCAGAAAATAATATACCAGTTATGGAACCAATTATCAAAGGATTCTTCAAAATACAGATAATTGTTTTTTTATAATCACTTTTATCTTTTGAAAACCAATCCAATATTATTACTGCCAAAAAATTGTAAAGAGGAATTATTATTGCAGTAAGTGTCGTAACCGGACCTAAATTTTCTGCTCCAAATATATTCATACTTAACGGTAATCCAAAAAGTACAAAATTGCTTCTGTGGAGTCCTTGAATAATGATTCCCCTGTTTCTGTTATCACTTTCAATCTTCGGTACTATTATAAAAAGTGTTCCTACAATGAACAATATTATGCCCACTGCAAAAATTATAAGTCTAATATTTACAGCATCAGATATATTGCTTTTATAAATATTATTAAAAAGAAGAACAGGTAGCAAGGCAGAAAATGCAAAATGATTTGCTTTTTCCAAGAAAATTTGATCTATTAATTTTATTTTGCGTAGAAATGTACCTATACACATCAACAAAAATATAGGTAAAACAACATTTATTGAGAATATTAAATTTTCCACAGCATGTCCTTTCTGATCTTACTATTCTGTCAAATAAGCATATATTAATTTTATTGTACTTTCAATACCTTCAATATGTGTTCTTTCCATTCCGTGTGAAGCATGTACTCCTGGACCGATGAGTCCTCCTCTTATGTCATTTCCTCCCTTCAAGGAAGCAGATACATCTGAACCATACATAGGATATATGTCTACAGCAAAATTCAGATTATACTTTTTAGCTAGCTCGATTAACTTTCCTGTTATATCATAGTCATAAGGTCCTGAACTATCCTTAGCGCAAATTGATACATCCATTTCAGTGCATGACAAGTCAAGTCCGATACATCCCATATCAATACCCACCAATTCGTCTATATCTTGTGGAATATTAGAGCAACCATGCCCAACCTCTTCATATGAGGATACAATAATTTTAACCTTATGTTTTGGCTTTGTTTTTAATCTGCTGAACATTTCCATCAAGCTAAGTGCACATGCAGTTCCTGCTTTGTCATCCAAGTATCTAGATTTAACAAATCCTGAAGGTGTTACAGCAAATTTAGGTTCAATGGATATAAAGTCCCCAGGGTTAATCTCCAGATTATTCACATCATCCTTGCTTTTAACCTTCTCGTCAAGCCTTACCATCATGTTTTCTTCAGTTCTTTCTTTAGTTTTGGCATCAGGATAAACATGTGTGGCAGGAGAAGTCGAAAGCATAGTTCCGGTATATACTTTCCCGCTTCTTGTATGTATTTTGCAATATTCGCCGTCCAATGTGGAAAACATATTGCCCCCGATGGTAGTTATTTTTAATGTTCCATCAGAATTAACTGACCTAACCATCGCTCCAAGTGTATCAACATGAACTGGAATTCCTATGCAGTAACTGTTATCCATTCCTTCTATTTCAATTATTCTGTTTCCTTTTTTGTTATGTGATATTTTATAGCCATACTCATTTGTAATTTCATCAATATACTTCATCACGTCTTTGCAATAACCTGTCGGACTTGGTATATTAATTATTTCTTCAAGCAATTTTAGTGTATTTTCTATATTTAGTATAGTATTCATGAGTCCCTCCAAATTAACTATACGCAAATTATACTACTAAATCTTTCAATAATACAATACTTAAAATGATTAATTGCATATAATCGAATTAGAATATATAATAAATATAACAATTCTAAATATTTGAAAGTGGAGGTAAATATGGAAAATATAAAGCTTAAAGATTTTTTAGATTATAAATTTTTATCTGGACTTGAACTTTCTCCAAACAAAAACTATGCAGCTCTTACAGTTCATGGAATGGATTATGATGAAAACAAATATTTATCATGTATATGGATTTACAATTGTATAACGGCAGAATATAAAAAGCTTACAACCATGAATAAAGAAAAAACATTCATTTGGCTCAATAATGATACTTTGCTATTTCCATCTTTAAGAGATGAAAAGTTAAAGAAAAAAATTGATGATGGCGAACATTGGACAGTCTTCTATGCTATTAACATTCATGGTGGAGAAGCATGTGAATATATGAGAATTCCTATGAATGTAAGTGGAATCAAAAAGATTGCAGAGGAAAAATTCCTTTTAACTGCTGAATATGACCATTATGGAATCAACCTTCACTCACATAAAGGCGAGGATAAAGAAAAAGCAGTTGATATGATTAAGGAAAACAAGGATTATGAGGTTTTGGATGAAATACCATTCTGGTCAAACGGCGAGGGATTTACAAACAAAAAAAGGAGCAGGCTTTATTTGTTTGACAATGGAACTAAGGATATAGTTCCCATTTCAAATCAATTCGAAAATATAAACGTAACAGGATTAAAGGATGGTAAGGCTCTTTACATATCCCAAAATTATACAAACAAAATGGAGCTTACAAATGAACTTTATTTATATGACTTATATTCAGATAAAGCAATTTGTCTGATTGAAGAGGATGAATTTAACATAGACTTTGCAGAGTTTGTAGGTGATGAAATAGTATTTGCTGCATCCGCAATGGATAAGTATGGTTTAAATCAGAATCCTTATTTTTATAAATTAAAAAACGGGGAAGCAATATTATTATGCACACACGATTATGGAATGCATAATTCAGTAGGTTCCGATTGCCGATATGGTGGAGGCGCTGATTACAGAGTATTTAACAATTCACTTTACTTTGTTGCTACTGAAAACAAAAGCTCGTTTATTAAAAAACTGTCATTGGATGGA
>JAQSYS010000225.1 GCA_029256005.1 Sedimentibacter sp. | reverse complement strand
TAAACCATTTTCAATAACAACACAACCATTGTGTATTATTCCTATGTCTGACATAGATTTGCCGTGTTTCGGTCCTTTCCCCCTGCAGGTAACCAGTTCTGATGCATTTTTTATAATCAATCTGCTCATTAAATCAACCCTTTCATATTTTACATTCACCAAACGAGGACATTCCTCCTATCCCTCATAGACATCCCTATGTTAGGAGGTGTGTCCCACTTCTCGAACGGGGACATTCCTTCAAGCCTTCTCCAGAGACTTTCCCTCCTTGAAGGTGTGTCCCCCATCCTCTAAAGCCTTGTTTCCAAAACTTGATCAAAGTTGAAATTTTCTAATCTTAAATAGTGGTCTGCTGTATCTACAATAGCCTGTAACGGCACCAATCCCACAATTTCGCTGCCCACAACATTAACGCCATATCTCTCTGCTTCCATTTTAATTGTTTCAAAAACACGGTATATAGCAGTCTTGGTGTAGTCGGTCAAATTCATTGAAACCTGTACTATTCCTCTATCTTCAAGCTCTATTCCAAGAGCCTTTACAAATCTAAAACCACCGTTAATATATCTAACCTTTTTAGCAATATCTGTTGCTATATCAAGATTATTGGTTGAAAGATTCACATTAAATGCTACAAGAGGCATTCTTGCGCCAATCGCTGTAACCCCTGCAGTAGGATGAACAGTGGATGGGCCAAAATCAGGCTTCCACATTTCATCCTTCATTTTTTCTGCCATGCCTTCAAACTGTCCCTTACGAATATTTGCAAGGTTTTCTCTGTGGGCTGCAGATGCTGATTTTTCATAAAGGAAAAACGGAAGATCAAATAATTTTGAAGCTTCCATTGCAACCTCTCTTGCAAGCCTATCAGCTTCTTCAACTGTTACATTTTTTATCGGAATAAAAGGAACAACATCCACAGCTCCCATTCTTGGGTGCTGTCCTTCATGCTTTGTTAAATCTATTAACTCAACAGCCTTGCCTATTGCTTCTACCATTGCTACCTTTAATGCATCCGGTTCACCTACTAGTGTTACAACAGTTCTGTTGTGATCTTGGTCGCTTGAATAATCCAAAAGCTTTACATTGTGTCGTCCTCTGAAAACATCCAATATTTTTTCTAATTTTAATAAGTCTCTGCCTTCACTGAAATTTGGAACGCATTCTATAATTTTATCCATATGTCCTCCTATTTATAATCCTTTAGTGTTTTTTCAATTAACTCATCACTTGCAATATACGGAATTGTGATATGATCTGAATCTTTGCATTTGTTGTTATATTCAATTGATGTTTCTATGGAATGTTCGTTTCTTGCCCAGTTTCTTCTTGATACTCCTACCATTGTATCCCATGGAATAGATTTTTTAAGTATATCATCAACTCTTTCACTTCCATCAAGCACCATGCCGAACCCGCCGTTTATAGATTTACTTATTCCTACTCCACCACCATTGTGTATAGCAACCAAGCTCATTCCTCTTGCTGCGTTTCCTGCAAAACAATGAATTGCCATATCAGCAGTTACATTGCTACCATCATAAATGTTTGATGTTTCTCTGAATGGTGAATCTGTTCCGCCTGTATCATGATGATCTCTCCCCAGCATAACAGGACCGATTTCACCATTTCTAACCATTTCATTGAATTTAAGCGCAATATCCCTCCTACCAAAAGCATCCTGATAAAGTATTCTGGCTTGTGTTCCTACAACCAACTTATTTTTTTCAGCATCACGTATCCAAATGTAGTTGTCTCTGTCTTGACCTCTCCTGTTAGGATCTATTACAGACATTGCAGCATGATCTGTCTTAATCAGGTCATCAGGCTTTCCACTCAAGCATACCCACCTGAAAGGTCCGTAGCCATAGTCAAAAAGCATAGGTCCCATAATGTCTTCAACATATGAAGGGAATATGAATCCTTCAGATGTGTCTATTCCATTTTTAGCAATTTCCTTAACTCCTGCATCAAATACAGCTTTCATAAATGCATTGCCATAATCGAAGAAATAAGTTCCTCTGTCAACCAGTGTCTTTACTGCATTGAAATGTTCAGCCAAGGATTTATTTACTAATTCAGAAAATTTATCTCTATCTGAGTTTAATAATTCAGTTCTTTCTTTAAATGTTAGTCCCTTCGGGCAATATCCCCCGTCATATGGTACATGGCAGGATGTCTGATCTGACAATAAATCTATATGAATATTGTTATTAACCGCATATTCTAACAAATCAACAATATTCCCATGATAAGCAATTGATATTGTCTTTTTATTATCCATATATTCCTTAGCAGTTTTATATGCTTTTTCTAGATCGTCTGTAACTAAAGAAACCCATCCTTGCTTTAATCTGGTTTCAATTCTTGAATAATCAACCTCTGCAATGATTCCAACACCATTGGCTATTTCAACTGCCTTTGGTTGAGCACCGCTCATTCCTCCAAGCCCTGATGTTATGAATAAATGTCCAGCCAGGTCCATATCATCCGGTATACCCAATTCTTTTCTTCCGGCATTTATTAGTGTGTTGAATGTTCCATGAACTATTCCCTGAGGACCTATGTACATCCATCCTCCTGCAGTCATTTGTCCATAGCTGGAACAACCCATCGCAGTTGCCTTTGCCCAATCATGTGGGTTATCGAACATTCCTACCATCATTCCGTTTGATAATATTACTCGCGGACTTGTTTTATGTGATTTAAACAATCCTAAAGGATGACCTGACATAATTGCAAGTGTTTGATCATCTGTCAGTTGCTCCAGATATTTCTTGATTAACTGGTATTGCATCCAGTTTTGACAAACCTGACCTGTTTCCCCATAGGTAACAAGCTCATAAGGATACAATGATACTTCATGGTCCAAATTGTTGTCAATCATAACCTGAAACGCCTTGCCTTCTATGCAATTTCCTTTGTATTCGTCGATTGGCTTTCCATAAATTCTTTCCTTTGGCATGAATCGATAACCATAAATTCTTCCTCTAGTCATTAATTCTTCCATAAATTCAGGTGCCAATGTTTCATGCAAATTTTCGGGAACATATCTTAGTGCATTTTTAAGTGCTAATTTTATTTCCCTTTGATTTAATGTAAGCTCTCTTTTTGGAGCTCTCCTTATACCTTCCTTGAAAACTGGGTATTCAGGCAAAACATCATCTAATTTAATTGTCATTGCTTTTGATATGTCTAAATTATTTATCATTACACACCTCCAATTGTTTCTATGTATATTATAAAAATATGCCGTCGAAAATTCGTCTAAATTTAAGATTTCTTAAAGATTTTAATTTTATAATAGTTTTAAGCTAATAAGTAAGAACTTATTACTTACCCTCTCCCCCTTGTTTTTTATAAATATATTAAGCCCTACGTTCGTGTAGGGCTTAATTTTTCCCTTTTTATTCATTGCTAATTTCCCAAATATAATATATTATTTAAATATACAATCAACTGAGGAATAAGTATGGATATATTATCTGTAAAATTGTTAGGCAGCCCTTATGTTAAATTAAATAATAACAAAATTACCTTCCCTTATAAAAAATCAGAGGCTTTATTTTATTATGTCTGTATTAACAAAAAAATAACCAGGGAAGAAGCAATAAACATGTTCTGGTGTGATTCAAATGAAGAAACTGGAAGGAAGGGTTTAAGGGACGCACTATATAAAATTAAGACCAGCATAAATGAAAATATTTTCACCTCCTCTAAATCTATTATAGAATTTTCAAACACTTTTTTAATTGAAACTGATACGGATTCATTAACAGAAACAAATGCCATTCACTTGTATGGAGGAGAATTTTTGTTAAATTTTTCAGTTAAAAATTGTTATGAATTTGAAGACTGGGTACATGACAAAAGAAATTTCTATAAGGAAATATACATAAAATCGATACAAAGTAAAATTAATGAACTTATAAGCATCAGTGATTACAGTAGTATCGAAAAATATGGTAATATTCTAATTAAAAATGACCCGTACAATGAAAAAACATATCGTTATTTAATGAAAATATATGCTCTGTCAGAGGATTAC
>JAQSYS010000224.1 GCA_029256005.1 Sedimentibacter sp. | reverse complement strand
GAACTGGTTACCTGCAGGGGGAAAGGACCGAAACACGGCAAATCTATGTCAGACATAGGAATAATACACAATGGTTGTGTTGTTATTGAAAATGGTTTAATTGCTGATGTAGGCACAACTGATGATATACTAATAAAATATGACCTTGATAAATATACAGTTATAGATGCTGCTAATAAAGCAGTGCTTCCTGGGTTCATTGATTCACACACTCATTTGATATTCGGAGGTTATAGAGCCGATGAGTTTTCATGGAGATTAAGGGGCGACACGTACATGTCCATAATGGAACGTGGAGGCGGAATTACCTCATCAGTAAGGTCTACAAGAGAAACAACACTTGAAGAGTTTATTGAATTAGGTAAAAAAAGACTAGATAAATTTATGGCTATGGGAGTTACAACTGTTGAAGGAAAAAGCGGATACGGACTGGACCGAGAAACTGAGTTAAGACAGTTGGAAGCAATGAAGGAACTAAATAAAATTCACCCAATTGATGTGATTTCAACTTTTTTAGGACCTCACAGTGTCTTGCCTGAATATAAGGGTAAGGAAGAAGAGTTTATTGATTATATGATTGATGTTATGAAACTGGCTTCAGAAAATAATCTTGCTGAATTTGCAGACATATTTTGTGAAAAAAATGTATTTTCATTAGAGCAATCAAAGCGATTTTTAACTGAAGCAAAGAATTGTGGTCTTAAATTAAAAATTCACGCTGATGAAATAGTTCAACTTGGAGGAACAGAGCTAGCTGTTGAACTGGGTTGCACTTCTGCAGACCATTTGCTTCAAGCTTCAGATGAAGGCATTAGGATGCTTTCAGAATCGAGCACAGTTGCAACTCTTCTTCCTGCTACTGCATTTTGTTTAAAGGAACATTATGCAAGAGGAAGGCAGATGATTGATTCAGGTTGTGCCGTAGCTTTAGCTACAGATTTTAATCCAGGAAGCTGTTTTACTAACTCTATACCATTAGTTATTGCCCTTGCTGCTCTTAACATGAATATGTCAATTGAAGAAATAGTAACTGCGCTAACCATAAATGCAGCAGCGGCAGTAGGAAGAGAAAGTTCAATCGGAAGCATAGAAAAGGGAAAGAAAGCTGATATTATAATTCTTGAATATCCTTCAATTCACTTTCTTCCTTATCATGCAGGCATCAACATTGTAGAAACAGTAATTAAAAATGGAGAATTGCTAGGAGATAAAAAATGAAGAACATGACTATAAATGAATTTGCTAACAGCGTGGCATCAAACGATCCGGTTCCAGGAGGAGGCAGTGTTGCAGCAGTATGTGGTACTCTAAGTGCGGCTCTTTCAGAAATGGTAGCAAATCTCACCATAGGAAAAAAGAAATATGCAGAATATGAAAATGAAATGACTGATATAAAAGAAAAAGCTTTAGCTCTTAAAAATAAATTGATTGAATATATTGAAAAGGACAGTATTGCTTACAATAAAGTAATGGAAGCATATAAGCTTCCAAAGGAAAATGATTATGAAAAAGATATTAGGAAACAGGCGATCGAAGATAGTTCAAAGCTTGCTGCAACGGTGCCTTTTGAGGTTGCTGTAACATCCTATGAAATATTGCCTTTAGCAGAAGCTGTTGTTAAAAGAGGTAATTCTAATGCAATTACTGATGGTCTTGTGGCAGCCATGCTTGCCCGTACGGCAGTGCTTTCTGCAATACTAAATGTAAGAATTAATTTAAGTTCCATAGATGATAAGGAGTTTGTAAACAAATACAGAGAAAAATCAGATGAACTGGAAGCAAATACATGTGCTTATGAGAAAAAAATATTGGAAAATTCGCCATTCTAATGTATAATAATTGCAACTGACAATTATAAGGCGGAAAGCTGATGGAAAAAAGAGGAATAGGTAAAATAGCATTGCTTATGTCATTGAGTGAAGACTTTGATAGTTTGCGTAAACATTATGAAGATAAGGGTTATGTGATTTATAAGGGTCAAGCTGGAAGCATGGATGCTAAAAAAATTGTTGCAGCAATAGAGACAGCTGCTTCTCGTGAAGATATTATACGAGAAAATTATCATGAGGAACATGCTCTTTATCATGCAATTATCGAAGCTCTTAGTGGCTACTGCAGAGGGCAGGTAATGCTTGGAGAAGTCTTGAGAAGCGCAGGTCTGACATTTACTATAGTACGGGGAATTCTAGTTGAAGATGAACCATCAAGCGGTAATTGGATTGCGGTTGTTTTATACGGACAAATAGGTTCACCCAGGAAAGGCTTTGAACATGAAGCAATAGGAATGGGAATTCAACCAATATAGTGAGGTATTTATGAATACATCTTATTTAAGAACATTTATAGAAGTAATTAACTTGAAAAACATATCAAAAGCCGCAGAAAAAATGTTTATTACCCAACCAGCAGTTTCCAAACAGCTGCAACTTTTAGAAAAGGATTTTGGTGCTGAGCTGTTCAAAAAGAATGGCAGAGAAATCATACCTACTGAAGAAGGATTCCTTCTTTACAAATATGCAAAGGCTGTTCTCAATGAAGAAAATAAAATTTATTCATTAATAAGGCGAGATGATGATAAGCTTTATGGAAATCTTGACATATATACAAGTTCCATGCCAGCAGATTATTACATACATGATCTGATAATTGAGTTTAGCAGCCTTTATCCTGATGCATCATTTACTATTAAAAAGATAGATTCTGATATGGTGTTTAAAAATATTGAGGATGGTTTTACAAGTTTTGGTTTTACCGGTTCGCCATCTAAAAATAAAAAAATAAAAAATATATGCATCGCCGAAGATGAGGTAGTTATTGTTGCTTCAGCCCAAAAGAAGAATGAATTTAAACAGAATGCTATTACTATGGACATGCTTTTAAATCAAAGATTCATAGTAAGAGAAAAAGGTTCTGCCACATTAAAAATATTTGAAGATTATTTGAATAAAAAAAGAATCAATCTTAGTGATTTACATATAACTATTCAAGCAGAAGATAATGAAATTATCAAAAAATTTATTTCTAAAAATGCTGGAATAGCTGTACTCCCGAAAAAAGCGGTAGAACAGGAAGTAGCAGATGGAAGTATGGAAATATTGAATATAGATGGAATGGATTTGAGACGAAAATTATATTATGTTTATCAGCAAGACAGATATTTTTCTAAAATTGAAGAGAAATTCAAAGAATTTATGATACATATGTATGAAAAGTAGTGTAAAGCAAAATTAAGGTCTGGTTTCCCAGACCTTTTTTGTTTTAACAATCTTTTTCGCACCAGCCGAATAAAATTACTAACAATAAGAAGAAGAATAGTAAGTTTGTTCCGCTTTCTCCACCAACTCTATCATGTAAAAATCCCATTTTTAAACCTCCTTGAAGTATAGTTTACGATATTATATGTCTATACTTAAAGTAGGTTACTGACTTTTTAAAAATTTAAATTGCTTAATCTTTTATTTATAACATTGAAATCTAAATTTGATAAAAATGCATCTATGTAATTACCTCTGTTTATACCATAGTCAATCATATATGCATGCTCATAGACATCAAGAACTATAAGAGGCTCTGCATAAAGCATCACTCCGTTGTCATGAGAGTCCTGTCCGTAAATATAATAATCATCATTATAGCTGTCATAACAAAATAATACCCATCCTCTCATGGCTAAAGCAACGCATTTAAACTTTTCAATGAAACTGTCGTAAGAGCCGAACACTTCTTTAATTATTGATTGAATTGGACCATGAATTCTTGTGTTGTTGCCAGTTAAATTTTCAAAATATAATTCATGTAGTTTAATTGCATCATAACAGAAGGTGTTGGATTTTTCAGCAGATCTGATATCGCTATAATTGGGGTTGCACACCGAAAATGTAATATCGGAGTTCAAATCTTCTCTTACCTTATTTATACAATCAATATATCTGGTATATAGCAAATAATGTTCACTTAACTGCATTGGTGAAAAAAAATTCACATTTGAAAAATTATAATTTTTTGGTTCGATTAATTTCATAAATATTCATCCCTTCACTTTTATATTTAATTATATGTTTGATTGTTTGATA
>JAQSYS010000006.1 GCA_029256005.1 Sedimentibacter sp. | reverse complement strand
GAATTAGGATATTCCTTGTCAACAAGTGCTTCATCATAATAATGTGATTCATTGTATACATTCATTATAGGTTTCGGATACGGAATATCCGTTAATACATTCTTTGCGTTTTTATAATCCGTGATTTCTCCAAACATTGTACCATCAAGTACAACCACTGCATCAACATCATCATTCATCCTGCCTATCTGTGCAGCTGTCGCACCACCCATAGAGTGACCTAAAACTCCAATATGATTTAAATCTATATTTTTATATACTTCTTCAGAAGAGGAAGAAGCCATATTTTTTATGTAATTAAGGACAAATGACATATCTTCTGTTCTAAGTTTCATCCAATCCTTTTGCATTGCAAACAACTTTTCACCAACTATTTCACCGTTTGTAGTTTTTATCGCGTCATTAATAAAATCCATATTTGCAATAACTTTTTTGCCGTCATCTTGCATTGTTACAAAAGCGTGATATGTATGGTCGATACTGCAAACCACATATCCATTGCTAGCGAGTTCTTCATATAAAGAATAGTTGCTCATTCGGTAGCCAAATGCTCCATGTGAAAATATGATAAGCGGATAATTTCCGTCGCCAGTTGGATACCAGTATTGTATTGTAACCTTTCTTTTATCATCTTCTTCAGTGAAGAATTCCTGCCTGGATTCATCTGTAAGAGTGTAGCTTACTGTAGCAATTTCAAGCTGTCCTGTAGTATTAATTGGTTCATATTGTGGGAAAATTATTGCTGGTATAAATGCCATTAAGATAATAAATATATTGTTTATGCATGATAATATAATTTTTTTCTTTTTGAAAAACAATAGGTTTTTCTTTCGAAATAAATTCAATACACCATTTAATGCTTGAAAAAATAATATAAGACCAATCATGTACCATTGAAAACCCCAATTAATTATTGGACTAACAATAAGAATCAGGAAAATTACAAAATTAAGAATTTTGAGAAAAGACATTTCTTTAATAAGTTCAGATCTTTTAAATAGCCTTATGAATGTAAAAGCAATTTCAATGATTACTAAAAACGCTAAAAATAATAAACCAATCATTTTTCCCTCCAAGTAAGTAGTTTAATATATGTCTGAAAAGGAAAATATTTTCACACAAACTTAATTTTGTCATATATGTATAAAATTGTCAAATAATTTATAAAGAATGCTCGAATTTACTTCGAGCATTCTTTATAAAAAAAATCTTTGAGAAGCAACTTTGCTATAGTCTGAAAAAGTGCCCCAGTTTTCTACCTTATTAAACATGGGATCAGTTGATAGAAAGTAAACAATAATAGGAACAAAATCTAATTCTTTATGTGTGTTGAAAAATTTGCTATCTCCATAACGAATTGCTTCTAATGCAAGAGGTAGTTCTTTTCTGAAAACGGCTTCACGTATTGTTTTAATCTCAGGATTAAATTGCCCATCTACTAATAAATAAACATAATAAATATATCCTTCTTCATTTAAAATCCACTCGCCCATTACTTCATCTCTCATGGGATTAAGCTTATGATAAGCAAAGTCCAAACCTAGTGTTAAATAAAGATCTTCAGTTAAATCTGAATGCGTTAGGGTATAGCGTCTTGGTATAATAGGTTCTGTAGGAGTGACATTAATATATTCAACATGAAGTTTATCAGGGTTTAATTTATTCATATTGCTAGTCCTTTCGAATATTATAGTATATCTAACCTTATAATATTATACATATATTAAATTGTTAACGTATTCTAAAAACTTCAATTGGTTAATTTCGTTAATTAATAGATTTATGGAAATGTTTTCACAGGTATGATATAATATTAAATATTTTAATCTATCTTTGGCATATGTTAATATGTTTGTAAAGGGGGTAATTTATGAACAGTTATAAGGAATTTCACAATGTTATAGATAGTCTTAGTGATGGAGTACTATTTATTGATAATAAGAAAACCTTTTTAATTAATAATAAGTTTAAAATAATATTTAATGTGGTGGATGAAGATCCTATAAAAATAATGAAATTATTGAAGTCATATGAACTTACTACTATTTTGAATACAAATGTTAAACTTGAAAAAGAAATTAGTGTTGGTGACAAAAAAATAATTGTTGAATCATATAATATTCGCAAGTCAGATGAAGTAAGTTTTACTTTCTCAATGTTTAAAGAAGTTATTGACATTGAGGAAACAAAATCTGAAATAGAAGAACTTAAACAGGGTTTAAGAAGTATGAAGGACATACTCGACAATGCTTATCAGGGAATTGTCCTGGTAAATGAAGAAGGAAAAATTATTAAGTGGAATTATGAAAAATTGTTTGGTATAAAGGAAGAGGATGTGTTAGGAAAACCTGTTGAGGAAGTCATAGAAAATACTCGTTTACACATCGTTTTAAAAACTGGGAACAAGGAATTGTACGATATTCAAAGAATACAGGGCCATGATATGATAGCAAGCAGGACTCCAATAATAAAAGACGGGAAAATTATCGGTGCTGTTGGTACAGTCTTATTTAAAGATGTTAAGGAGGTCAAGGATTTGGCTACAAAGCTAAAAATCCTTGAAAATACTGTAAATATATATAAAAATGAGTTAGGAAAAATGTATTGTGCTAATTATTCTATCGATGATATTATAACTCAAAATCCAAAAATGATTGAACTAAAAAATATGGCTTTAAAAGCTGCTACATCTTCTTCAACAATATTAATAGAAGGTGAAAGCGGAACAGGTAAGGAATTTTTTGCACATGCTATTCACTATGCCAGCAACAGAAAAAATTTACCGTTTATTAGAATAAACTGCGCTGCAATACCACATGAATTATTGGAATCAGAATTGTTCGGTTATGAAAATGGCGCTTTTACAGGAGCAAAAAAGGAAGGCAAAATAGGAAAGTTAGAACTTGCAAATGGCGGAACGGTTTTATTGGATGAAATAAGCTCAATGCCGTTCAGTATGCAGGCAAAACTTTTAAGAGTTCTAGAGGAAAGGGAATTTGAAAGAATCGGTGGTCACACAGCAATTAAAATAGATATTAGATTTATTGCTTGTACTAATGAAAATCTTGAAAAACTTGTAAAAAAGGGTCTTTTCAGACAGGATTTGTACTATAGATTAAATGTAGTTGAAATAAAAATTCCGCCATTAAGAGAGCGTCTTGATGATTTGGAATTATTATGTGAAGATATACTTAACAAGCAGCTTGAATCGAGCCTAACATCAAAAAACGTTACAGACAAGGCAATCTTGGCTATGAAATTTTATGACTGGCCGGGTAATGTAAGAGAGCTTAGAAATGTCTTGGAAAGAGCAGCAAATATTGCATCAGGAAGTTTTGTTACAATGCAGAATTTGCCTGAATTCATCAGCAATAAAATCATTTTGGAAGAACAAACTTCCGATAATAAAAAACTTAAGGATAAAATAGCTGAAGCGGAAATTGAAGCTATATTGGCTGCAATAAAGACAACCAACGGCAGTAGGACTGAAGCAGCTAAATTACTTGGCATACATAGGACAGCGTTATATAAAAAGCTTATGGGATATGGGATAGATATAAAAAATATCGTGTAGAAAAGTTTCTACATGCCAGATAGATGTAGAACGTAAGCTACAAGCATCTTAAATCCTTTGTTTTTAAATATTATAAAAAAAGTAAAAAATAACAAAAATAGGAGTGTAGATAAGTTTCTACATTCCTTTTTATTTCATGAATAATTATGGGTTAATATAAAACTATATGATAATTACAATTTGAACAGAAATTTTAACAAGAAAACATTTTCAAATTTGGCATGGTAATTGCTTTATATAAAAGTGAATACTTAATCAAAGGTATTCAAAACTTTAATGATTAAAGGAGGATTCATGAGAGAAGTTGTAATCGTAAGTGCTGCAAGAACACCTATTGGTAACTTTGGAGGTTGTTTTAAGGATGTACCGGCTGTAAAACTGGGTGCTGTTGCAGCAGACGCTGCTCTTAAGAGAGCAAATATAAATCCTGAATTAGTAGATGAAGTTATATTTGGAAATGTACTTCAAGCAGGTATTGGACAGAACTTAGCTAGACAAGTATCAATAGCAGTAGGTATTCCAACCGAAGTGCCTTCTATGACAATAAACAAAGTTTGTGGGTCCGGTTTAAAAACAATACAGCTTGCTGCTCAAGCAATAGCTCTTGGCGAAGCTGATGTGATTTTAGCCGGAGGAGCTGAAAATATGAGCATGGCACCATACATTTTGCCTAAGGGAAGATGGGGATTTAGAATGGGAGATGCCTCAGTTATTGATACAATGGTAGCAGATGGTTTAACAGATATATTCAATAATTACCACATGGGTATAACTGCTGAAAATATTGCAGAGCAGTGGAATATAACAAGAGAAAATCAAGATGAATTTTCAGTAAAAAGTCAAAACCGAGCTGAAAGGGCAATAAAAGAAGGAAAATTCAAGGATGAAATAGTTCCAGTAGTTTTACCACAGAAAAAAGGAGAGCCAATAGTCATCGATACAGATGAGTTTCCAAGATTTGGAGCTACTATAGAGAGCTTATCAAAACTAAAACCTGCTTTTAAAAAGGATGGAACCGTTACAGCAGCCTCATCATCAGGTATAAATGATGGAGCGGCAGCAGTACTTCTTATGTCAAAGGAAAAAGCTGATGAATTAGGATTGAAACCATTAGCTTCAATTGTATCTTATGCTTCAGCTGGAGTTGATCCGACAATAATGGGTTATGGACCTGTACCTGCAACTAAAAAAGCATTGGAAAAAGCAAACATGACTGTAGAAGATTTAGACCTAATAGAAGCAAATGAAGCATTTGCTGCTCAATCAATTGCTGTAGTTAGAGATTTAGGCTTGGATCCTGAAAAAACAAATGTTAATGGTGGAGCTATCGCATTAGGTCACCCGATTGGATGTTCAGGAACAAGAATTCTTGTTACATTAATCCATGAAATGATTAAAAGAGATGCTAAAACAGGACTTGCAACATTATGTATTGGCGGAGGCCAAGGTACTGCATTAATCATTAAAAGATAGGGGGCAACACATTGAAAAATAAGGTAATTTCTGTTCAAGAAGCAGTGAACATGATTCAAGACGGCATGACTATCATGGTAGGTGGATTTTTAGGATGTAAAAATCCTTATGTGATAGTAGATGCTTTAGTAGCAAAGGGAGTTAAAGATTTAACTTTAATTGCTAACGATACCTCATTCCCTGAAATAGGAATAGGTAAATTAATAGTTAATAAACAGGTTAAGAAATTAATTGCATCACATATTGGTACAAACAAAGAAACAGGAAATCAAATGAATTCAGGTGAATTGGAAGTTGAGCTTGTACCTCAAGGAACATTAGCTGAAAGAATTAGAGTAGCTGGTGCTGGTCTTGGAGGAGTTTTAACTCCTACAGGTCTTGGAACTATTGTTGCTAAAGGAAAGGACATTATAACAATCGATGGTAAAGAATATCTGCTGGAAAAGCCATTAAAGGCTGACATTGCGTTAATAGTTGGTGCTAAGGTTGACAAAAAAGGAAATGTAAGATACGCAAAGGCAACAAGAAACTTTAACCCTATTATGGCTACAGCAGCTGACATAGTAATTGTAGAAGCTGATCAGGTAGTTGAAGTGGGTGAAATAAATCCAGACGACGTTATAACTCCGGGAATTTTCGTTAATTTTATAGTAGATGCAGGGGGAATATCATAATGGATGAAAAAGAATATATAGCAAGAAGAGTTGCAAAAGAATTAAACGACGGAGATGTAGTAAATCTTGGCATAGGTCTTCCTACTATGGTAGCTAATTTTCTGCCAGAAGGAATTGAAATTACATTACAGTCAGAAAATGGATTTTTGGGAATTGGTCCTGCACCAGAAAAGGGTCAGGAAGATCCATATCTGGTTAATGCAGGAGGAATACCTGTAACAATAAATCCGGGCGGAGCATTTTTCGACAGTGCAGAGTCCTTTGTAATAATAAGAGGCGGACATGTTGATGCTACAGTTCTAGGAGCATTAGAAGTTGATGAAAAGGGTAACCTTGCAAACTGGATGGTACCTGGAAAGATGGTTCCTGGGATGGGTGGAGCTATGGATTTAGTAACTGGAGCTAAAAAGGTTATTGTTGCTATGAACCATACTGCAAAAGGAAATCACAAAATACTAAAAGAATGTAAACTTCCTTTAACGGCAGTACATGCAGTTGATTTAATAATCACTGAAATGGGTGTTATGGAAGTTACAGATAAAGGTCTTGTATTGAAAGAAATAAATCCTGCATTTACTGTAGAAGATGTTCAGGCTGCAACAGAAGCTATATTGATTATTGCAGAAGATTTGAGATTAATTGAAATTTAATATTTTAAATTATGAGGAGGATATTATGTTAGAAAATAAAGTTTGTATAGTTACAGGAGCTGCCAGCGGAATAGGCCTTGCAATAGCTGAAGCATTTGCAAATGATGGAGCTAAAGTGGTAATGGCTGATATTAACGAAGCAAAGTTGCAAGAAGAATCTGAAAGAATAGGTGCAATTTATTATAAAACTGATTTAAGCAAACAAGAAGACTGCAAAGGGTTAGTAGATTATACGATAGGAAAATATTTAAAGGTTGATGTTCTTGTAAATGTTGCAGGAATACAGACTGTTAGCCCTATAGAAGATTTCCCTGAAGAAAAATGGAAATTCATGATGGATTTAATGTTAACAGCTCCATTCCTGTTGACAAAATATGTATGGCCTTCAATGAAAGCTCAAGGTTGGGGAAGAATCATAAATATGGGTTCAATTCACGGATTGATTGCATCAGAATTTAAATCAGCTTACATATCAGCTAAACATGGTCTTGGCGGTTTAACAAAGACAGCAGCTGTTGAAGGCGGAAAATATGGAATTACATGCAATATGATTTGTCCTTCATATGTAAGAACTCCATTAGTTGACAAGCAAATAGCTGACCAAGCAAAAACTCATGGAATTCCAGAAGAAAAAGTTGTTTCAGATATTATGCTTTCAAAAGCATTTGTTAAAAAGTTATTGGAACCTAAGGATGTTGCAGATTTAGCAAAATTCTTATGCTCTGAAACCGGCGATTATATGACAGGCGGTATGATTACAATCGACTGTGGTTGGACAGCATCATAATATATTAAGTATTAAATTGCAGCTTCAGCAAAAGCAGAAGCTGCTTCCCCGAATTATTTTAATAAAAAAATAGGAGGATTAATTATGTTTGGTATTATTTTAGGTTTAGTATTGTTAATGTTTTTAGCATACAGAGGATATTCGATATTATGGGTTGCACCTGTTTGTGCTTTGGTTGTTGGTTTAACAGGAGGACTTGATCTTCTTCCAATGTATAAAGATACTTACATGACAGGTTTAGCAGGTTATGTAAAATCATGGTTTCCAGTATTCATGCTTGGAGCAATATTTGGTCACTTAATGGATTATACAGGCGCTGCAAAGTCTATAGCTCACTGGCTGACAAAAAAATTAGGACCCAAAAGGGCAATTATTGGTGTTGTAGTTGGTTGTGGAGTTTTAACTTATGGCGGTATCAGTTTGTTTGTTGTCGTATTTGCTATGTATCCTTTAGCGTTAGAATTATTCAGAGAAGCTAACATTACAAGAAAGTTAATCCCTGGATCAATAGCTCTTGGATCATTTACATTTACTATGACAGCAATACCTGGAACACCACAAATTCAAAATATGATTCCTACAACATATTATGGTACTACTCCTACAGCAGCTCCTATAATGGGTTCTGTTGCAGCATTATTAATGTTTGTGTTAGGTGTAATGTGGTTGCAGCGCAGAGAGAAAAAGTTTACTGCAGCAGGTGATGTTTTCACAGAACCTAAGGGTAAAGAAGCGGTAGAAGTTGATTACAGCAATTTGCCACATCCTTTCCTTTCATTATTACCATTGATTACTGTTATAGTAACAATGAATGCATTTAAAATTGATATTATATTAGCATTATTAGCAGGTATTGTATTATCAATGTTAATCAGCTTTAACAAATATCAAGGCTTTACTAAGTCAATTAGCAATGGCGCTGTCGGTTCTATAACTGCAATATTGAATACTGCAGCTGCAGTTGGTTTTGGTACAGTTGTTAAGGCAGTTCCAGGATTTGCAACATTGACTGGCATTTTGTTAAATGTACCTGGTACTCCTCTTATTTCTGAAGCAATTGCAGTTAACCTTCTTGCAGGAGCTACAGGTTCTGCATCAGGTGGTATGAGTATAGCACTTGAAGCATTAGGCGAAAAATATATGCAGATAGCTCTTGAAACAGGTATTGACCCAGCAGCATTCCATAGGGTTGCATCTTTGGCATCTGGCGGGCTTGATACTCTACCTCATAACGGAGCAGTTTTAACATTATTAGCTGTTACAGGAATGACACACAAGGATTCATATATTGACATTTGTATGACTTCTTTGGTTCTTCCTATAGTATCATCTATTCCAGCTATTCTTTTAGGAAGCATAGGGATTTACTAAAAATTATGGGTAAAGACTGGAAAAGGCGAAGAAGCAATGGCTAGAGGAGATAAGAATTTCTATATAATATTAAAACATATTCATAAAAACTAAAAAACAAAGGATCTTTCATTATCACTGAAAGGTCCTTTGCTTTTCAATGCGTATTTAATTAGATTTGTTTTCGTTTTTAGATTGTTTTTTGAATAGTAAAATATTTAGCATGACACCTAGACCAATACCTACAGCTACAAGGAAGAAAGTTGTGGCACCGTTAACTTCAGGACCTAACATTGGAGCAGTAATGAATGCTAATACAGCAAAAAGAACAGGAAATAAAAACTTTTTAATCATATAAGTCACCTCCTTCTAAATAAAATATATCTTTAAGTGGATCAGAAAATAAAAATAGATAACCAAAATTTAATGGTTATCTATCCATACGTATCAAGTTTAACAAAAAAAGATAACCATTTGGCTATCCACCCTGATAGTCTAATCTCACATAAGTACATCATATCAAAAGGACTTAGATGGCTTACTCCGCGCATATCGTTTTCACGAATATGGCTTTGACCGGACAATATTTATCTTTATTACCACTATTATACAATTTTGTTAAGAGTATGTCAACGTTTTTTTAAAAAAAATTCAGGATAAACCTGAATTTTTCGCTAGACATTGAATCTAAATAATACAATATCTCCATCTTCCATAACATATTCTTTTCCTTCAAGACGCATTAATCCTTTTTCTTTTGCTGCTTGCATAGTGCCACACTCCAATACATCCTTGTAGGAGGTGATTTCAGCTCTGATAAATCCTCTTTCAATATCAGAGTGGATTTTTCCTGCTGCTTGAGGTGCTTTTGTGCCCTTGACAATTGTCCACGCTTTTGATTCCATTGGGCCGGTAGTAAAGAAGCTTATGAGTCCAAGAAGATGATAGCTTGCTCGTATAAGCTTATCAAGACCTGATTCTTCAAGTCCAAGCTCCATAAGGAATTCCTTTTTTTCATCATCTTCTAATGCAGATACTTCTTCTTCTATTTTTCCGCAAATAGTTATTACTTCTGAATTATCTTTGGCTGCATGCTTTTTAACCTCTTCAACATATTTGTTTGATGAAGGGTCTTCAATATAATTTTCATCCACATTAGCAACATATAATACGGGCTTTGCCGTAATTAAGTTAAAAGTTCTAAGAAGCTTTAGTTCTTCATCAGTATAATCCAAGAATCTTGCTTGTTGCTCGTTTTCCAAAGCGTTAACTATCCTTTGAACTAATTCTAATTCCGGCTGAAGAGATTTGTCATTTTTAGCTGTCTTTGTTAATCTTTCTAACCTTTTGCTCATTACCTCTAGGTCAGCTAAAACAAGTTCAAGCTCTATAATTTCAATGTCTCTTTTAGGGTCAACTGTACTTTCAACATGAATTACATTTTCGTCATCAAAGCATCTTACCACATGTACAACTGATTCAACTTCTCTTATATGAGAAAGAAATTTATTTCCTAGACCTTCACCCTTGCTTGCACCCTTTACTAGACCTGCTATATCAAAAAATTCTATTACTGCAGGAACTGTTTTTCCTGAATTGCTGATTTTAGTCAAAAAATCTAATCTTTTATCAGGAACCTCCACAACACCTATATTTGGCTCAATTGTACAAAATGGATAATTAGCAGATTCAGCTCCTGCTGATGTTATTGCATTAAACAATGTACTTTTACCTACGTTTGGAAGTCCAACTATACCTAATTTCATAAAACGTGTTACCGTCCTTTCATTTCTTACATATTCCATTACAATTTCAAATTATTATATAACATAAAAAAGTAAACTTCAATATTTTTCTTAACAAGCCATTTTAATAGTCACAACTTGTATTATTTTTTATAAATAAAAAGAATATATTATTAGCCATTGAATAATATGATATATATAAGACAAATTATAGGGGGAAGAAATTAAATGAACGATAAACAGATGCAGTCGAATTATATAAGGATTGTTGGTATAATAAACAGTAATTTGGATTTTAGTCATGAGGTTTTCGGAGAAAAATTTTACGAATTTGTTTTAGAAGTACCTAGATTAAGTGACACCAAGGATTTGCTGCCTGTTATAATATCCGAAAGATTAATTAATGATATTGATATGAGTATTGGAAATTTCATTGTTATTGATGGTCAATTCAGATCTTATAATAGATATGAGGACACATGCAATAAACTGCTTCTTAGGGTATTTGTAAGAGACATTATTGTGCCGGATGAAGATGAGCTGGAAGAATTAAAAAGGCATCCTAATGAAGTGTTTCTTAACGGATATTTGTGCAAAGAAACTAAATTTAGAACTACTCCTTTTGGCAGAGAAATAACAGACATGCTAATTGCAGTTAACAGATCATATAATAAATCTGATTACATACCTTGTATCGCATGGGGTAGAAATGCGAGGTACTGTGAAAAGCTTGAAGTTGGAGATCATGTTAAGCTATGGGGAAGGATTCAAAGCAGAAAATATCAAAAAAAGAATAATGATGAAACATATGACACAAAGACTGCATATGAAGTTTCAGTCACTAAATTAGAGCACATCAAAACGGAAAACAATAGGAAAAAAGAAGATGAAGAAGATGAAGAAGATTTTGAGGAATAATAATAAATACTAAAACGAAACCGAAAGGTTTCTTTTTTTTATCTAAATAAATTATTTTAAATTACAAGCATATTGTGTTACAATAAGGGTTATCAAATATAAAGGAAAACAATATGATATTAGTTTTAGCAGAAAAGCCGTCGGTAGGCAAAGATATAGGAAAAGTTTTAAAGTGCAATAAAAATGGAAACGGATATGTTGAAGGAAAGGAATACATTGTAACCTGGGCTTTGGGTCATTTGGTTACATTGGCTGATCCTGAAGGTTATAATACAAAATATGCAGAGTGGAAACTCGAAGACTTGCCAATAATTCCTGTAAAAATGAAGACAGAAGTTATAAAGCAAACAAGAAAACAGTACACAGTTGTAAAAAGCCTATTGCTTAGAAATGATGTAAAAGAAATAGTAATAGCTACAGATGCAGGAAGAGAAGGGGAGCTTGTTGCAAGATGGATTATTGAACATGCAGAAGTTAAAAAGCCAATAAAAAGACTTTGGATTTCTTCTGTTACGGATAAAGCAATTAAGGATGGCTTCAATAATCTTAAGGAAGGAAACCTTTATTACAACCTTTACCAATCTGCATTAGCTCGTTCAGAGGCAGATTGGATTGTTGGTATTAATGCAACGAGGGCATTGACAACAAAATACAATGCACAATTATCTTGCGGAAGGGTACAGACTCCAACAGTTGCGATGATTGCTTCTTTAGAAGATGATATACGTAATTTTAAGCCGGTTCAATATTATGGAATAGAAGCTACAGCTGGAGGTTTCAAGTTTTCATGGCTGGATAAAAATAACGACAATAAAACATTTGACAAGGAAAAGTGCGAAAACATTATAAATAGTCTAAAATCAAAAAAAGTAGATATAACTGGTATTTCAAGAAGCCAAGCTATGACTTATGCGCCGCTTTTGTATGATTTAACAGAACTTCAAAGAGATGCTAGCAACATATATGGATATTCAGCAAAAGAAACATTGTCAATTATGCAGACTTTGTATGAGCGTCACAAGGTATTGACTTACCCAAGGACTGATTCAAGATACTTGACAGAAGATATTGTTGAAACCTTAAAGGACAGAGTTAAGGCCTGCAGCGTTGGCCCATATGCAAAAATAGGATTTAGAATAAGTTCAAACCCTATTAAAGGAAATAAAAATTTTGTAAATAATTCTAAAGTATCAGACCATCACGCAATAATACCAACAGAGCAAACAGTGTTTTTGGGAGATTTGTCTGATAAGGAAAGAAAAATTTATGATCTTGTAGTTAAAAGATTTCTAGCGGTATTATCAAAACCTTTTGAATTCGAAAAAGTGATTATAAAAGGTAAAATTGAAAATGAAGATTTCATATCAAATGGAAAAATCACATTATCGGTAGGGTGGAAGGAAGTTTATGGTAGTTATGAAGATGAAGAAAAATTGGAGGACTACTCTAAAGAAAAGTTAGATATAATAAAAAAAGAAAAGCAGCTTCCATTAGACTCAATTAAAAGGAATATAGGTGAAACAAAACCTCCTGCAAGATTTACTGAAGCTACTCTTTTATCGGCTATGGAAAATCCAGTAAGATTTATGAAGAATGCAGATGTGGAATTGAAAAAGACAATTGGTGAAACTGGGGGCCTTGGTACAGTAGCCACAAGGGCAGATATTATTGACAAGTTATTTAATAGCTTTGTTATTGAAAAGAAGGAAAAATATATTTACACTACATCAAAAGGCAGACAACTTTTAGATTTATCACCCGTAGATTTAAAATCACCTATCCTTACTGCTAAATGGGAGCAGCAGCTTACAGATATCTCAAAGGGTCGAATAAACAAAGATAAATTCTTGAATGATATGATAGATTATACAAAAATAATCATTAAAGAAATAAAAACAAGTGGTAAGACATATGTTCATGACAATGAAACTAAAACAAAGTGTCCAGAATGTGGCAATTACCTGTTGGAAGTTAACGGGAAAAAGGGAACTATGCTGGTTTGCCAGAACAGAGAATGCGGGTATCGTAAAGGAATAGCTCAAATAACAAATGCAAGATGTCCTAACTGCCATAAGAAGCTTGAGCTTCGTGGTGAAGGAGAAGGCAAAATATTTGTGTGTAAATGTGGCTTTAGAGAGAAACTTTCAGCATTTAACAAAAGAAAAGACGACCAAAAAACCTCAATATCAAACAAGGAAGCCGCTAAGTTCTTATTAAAACAGGAAAAGAAGCAGGACGATAATTTAAACACTGCATTAGCAGATGCTTTAGCTAAATTAAAACTATAAGATAATTTATATAAACAAAGGAGAATTGTCATGAAGTATTTTTTAATAATCATAATACTGATTTTAATTTTAATAGTTATTAGAATTAAAAAACAAATCAAGGATGTAAATTATTTAAATGATATTTTATATATTAAAAAGGAACCAGAGAAGTATATTGATGCAATGGATATAATTCTTGCAGCCAAACAAACAGAGAAAAATAAGATTATCAATAATATACAAAAAACAACTGGTATGCTGTATGCAGGAAAGTTTGATGAATTAATAGAAATTCTTAAAAATATTGATACTGCTCCAAAAAACTGGTTGCCTATTTACTATCAAAACATTATATTAGCTTCATTTTTCAATAAAGATAAAGGCAGGGCTAACGAAGAGTTCAAAAAAGCAAAGCCGATATTTCAAGAGTTCAGTAAAAATCAATATTATAAGGAATTCATTGATATAGTATATTCGGTTTCTGATTTTTATAACGGCAAGGGATCAAAAAAATATTTTACAGAATTAGCTGAGACAGGCGCCAATGATTACAGAAAATCCTTTGGATATTATTTCTTAGGTATGATAAATAAAAATGAAAAAAATCCTGAGGAAGCCAGCAAAAATTTTAAATATGCAATGGAATATGGTAAAGGCAGCTTCATTGAAAAATTTTCAATGCAATAAAGAGGAGAAAAAATGTATTATATTTTAATTATCTTAGCAGTTGTTTTTATTTATACAATAAGAAGAAGGACCTCTTTGGAAAAACAAGTCGAATTGTTTAACAGACTGTTGTATTTGGAAAAAAGTCCTGAAAAATACATTGATGAGGTGGATAAGCTTCTTTTAAAGCCCCAATCTGAAAAAGAAAGAAACATTAATTTGATTCAAAAAACAACCGGACATTTCTATTTAGGAGAGTTCGATGAAACAGTGAGAATTTTAACTGAGGATGTAAGTAAAATTCCACCTAACTGGCAATCAATATATTATCATAACTTGATACTAAGTCTTTATTTAAACGGTGATTTGGAAAGAGCTAATGATTTGCTTGCTGAAGTTAAAGGAACTTTAGATATGTATTATAAGAAAGATTATAATAAGGTTACTATTGAATTGATTTATGCGGTATCGGATTTTTATAATGGAAATATTTCTAAGTGCAAGGAATTTTTTGAAAGTCTTGTTCTTGCTGCTAGAAATGAGTACAGGATAGCATTAGGGTATTACTTTATTAGCAAAATTAACGAATTAGAAGATAAACATGAGGATGCAGAGGATAATTTAGAAGAAGCTCGTACTTATGGTCTTGGAAGCTTCATTGAAAAATTCTAAAACGGAAGTGGATTATGAATATTACAGAAAAAAACAATCAAATAATAATTGATGGGATTAAAGATTTTAATGTAACTCATATTTTTGACTGTGGACAATGCTTTAGATGGAATAAGGAAGATGACGGCTCATATACAGGAGTGGTAAAAAACAAAGTCATCAATGTTGAACAACATGATTCAACGGTTATATTTAACAATATAACTATAGATGATTATAATATGGTTAAGGAATATTTCGATTTAGATACAGATTATGCTGAAATAAAAAGTAATGTTAACACTGATGAAATTATGGCAGAAGCTATTAAATTTGGAAGTGGTATAAGAATTTTAAATCAAGATGAATGGGAAATAATGATATCATTTATGATTTCTGCCAATAACAGAATACCCATGATAAAAAAGGTTATTGAAAATTTGAGCTCTTGTTTTGGTGATTATATCTGTAATTACAGAGGAAGGGATTATTACAGCTTTCCAACTGCAGAGCAGTTGTCAGTTGTATCTGTTGACAAAATACAGGAATGTAAGGCAGGCTTCAGATCACCTAGATTAAAAGCAGCTGCAGAAAGATTTTTAACAGAAAAAAATATAATATACAATATTAAAAATACCAGCTATGACGAAGGGCTTGCATATCTTAAAACATATTCCGGAATCGGGGACAAGGTTGCAAACTGTATTTTATTGTTTTCGATGAAACAATTTGATACCTTCCCTGTTGATGTATGGGTTAGAAGAGTTATGCAGACATTGTATGTAGATAAGAATACAAAGGATGTAGATATACAGAAATTTGCAGAACGCAAATTTGGCAAGTTTTCTGGATATGCTCAGCAATATTTGTTCTACTATGCCAGAGAACAGGGCATAGGAAAATAATTGACAAAAATCCGAAAATTTACTATAATATTAACGTTGTCGGGGTGTAGCGAAGCTTGGTATCGCGCATGGTTCGGGACCATGAGGCCGAAGGTTCAAATCCTTTCACTCCGACTTTTGTTATATTCAAAAATATGTGAGGATAAATAAAATGAATCCTGAAGAACGAAGAGAAAATTTATTGTCTATTTTGAATAACAGTGAAGAACCAATTTCAGCAACAGCTCTTGCAAAGAAGTTTTCAGTCAGCCGTCAGGTGATTGTGGGTGATATTGCTTTAATGCGTGCAACAGGTATTAAAATATCTGCCACTCCAAGGGGTTATGTTTTAATTGCAGATTCAGAAATTAACGACAATTTGTTTACAATTGCATGCAGACATGATGAAGAAAAAATGATTAAAGAACTTTATGCAGTGGTAGATAATGGAGGAACAGTAATGGATGTTACTGTAGAGCATCCTGTATATGGTGAAATTACTGGAGGACTTCACATTTCAACACGTTATGAAGTTGATATGTTTATTGATAAAATTAAAAATAATAAGGCGCAGCCATTAATGAGATTGACTGGCGGAATTCACCTTCATACTATAAAATGTAATGATGAACAGTCACAAAAAAGAATAATTGAAGCTTTGAAAAAGGAGAATATTATTTTGGAATAATATGATATTGACAAAACTAATAACTCTATCTATAATTATGTCATTAGGTGTCATGACACATGACAAGACATTGATTAGGGGGCATATCTATGAGAAGGAATAATAATCTTAATTCTATGTTAATATCTGCACTTCTGTGTTCAATTGGTATAGTAATTCCGATTATCTCACCAATTAAAATAACAATGGAGCCTGCTTCGTTTACACTTGCAAGCCATGTAGCAATATTTATTGCAATGTTTATATCGCCTGCAACAGCAGTATTTGTTGCATTCGGAACTTCTTTAGGGTTTTTACTTGCTGGATTCCCGATAGTTATTGTGCTTCGTGCTGCTTCACATTTTGTTTTTGCAACAGCTGGAGCTTTATATTTAAAAAAGTTCCCAAATTCTATGCAATCATTCAAGTCTTCCCAATTATACTCTCTTTTTATAGGGATTATTCATGGCGTTTGTGAAGTGCTTGTAGTTTTGCCGTTTTATTTTGGAAACAGCATGGCATCAGGATATTATGCAAAAGGATTTGTAGTATCTGTAGTTATATTGGTTGGTTTTGGCACTGTAGTGCACAGCATGGTGGACTTTTATCTTGCACAGGCTATATGGAAACCTGTTACGAAAGCAGTTAAAATGCCAAGAGAAGCAAGCGCAAATTAAATTTAAAATTTTTTCTGAACGGCTTTCATATTAAGTCGTTCTTTTTTTAAAAATTTACATATATATTTATAATTAATTTCAATTGGAACACACTAAGAATAAATAAACCATAATAACAAAAAGGAGAAAAAATGAATACCGGTTGGAATTTAGATAACAGTTATGCAAGATTACCAGAAATTTTTTATTCAAACATAAATCCTAAGCCAACAGACTCACCTAAATTAGTCATTTTAAATAATAAATTAGCAGAAGAATTAGGAATGGCTCCTCAAGAACTGAAAAAAAACGAAGGAATCTCAGTGCTTGCCGGAAATTCAGTACCTAAAGATTCTGTGCCAATTGCTCAGGCTTATGCTGGTCATCAATTTGGTTATTTTACAATGTTGGGTGATGGTCGTGCTCTACTTATTGGTGAACAAATAACTCCAACAAACGAACGTCTTGATATACAACTAAAAGGCTCAGGAAGAACACCTTACTCAAGAGGAGGTGATGGAAGAGCGGCACTTGGACCGATGCTTCGTGAATATATTATCTCTGAGGCAATGCATGCTCTCAATATACCAACAACAAGAAGTCTTGCAGTCATAACAACTGGTGAATCAGTCATTCGTGATAAGATTCTTCAAGGAGCTATATTAACCAGAGTGGCTGCCAGCCATATTCGTGTTGGAACTTATGAATATGCTGCAAAATTTGGTAACAAAGATGAATTAAGGGCATTAGCAGATTATACAATACACAGACATTTTAATAATATTGTAAATGATGAGAATATTTATCTGAGTTTTTTAAAAGAAGTTATAAAACGTCAGGCATCATTGATTTCTAAATGGATGCTTGTTGGTTTCATTCATGGTGTAATGAATACTGACAATATGACCATCAGTGGTGAAACAATTGATTATGGACCATGTGCATTTATGGATATATATGATTCAAATACTGTTTACAGTTCTATTGATACATATGGCCGTTATGCATATGGTAATCAACCAAGCATGGCAGAATGGAATCTTTCGAGATTTGCCGAATCTCTGCTGCCACTTTTGAATGAAAATCATGAACAAGCAATTAAATTGGCTCAAGATGCTTTAGCTGAATTTCATAACCTTTACAAAGGTTTTTGGCTGTCAGGAATGAGGGCAAAATTAGGGATGTTTAATGAAGAAGAACAAGATGAGAAATTATTTGAAATGCTTTTAAGTTTAATGCATAAGTATAATGAAGACTATACAAATACATTTTTAAGTTTAACCTTTGATAGGATTGATGAACTTTCTATGTTCAAGAATAATGATTTCGAGAATTGGCATGAAATGTGGCAAGAAAGACTTGCCAGACAAAAAGAAAATAAAGAAATGGTGCAACAGATTATGAAAGAATCAAATCCTGGAGTGATACCTCGAAATCATAGAGTGGAGGAAGCGTTAGAGGCAGCTGTTACAAAAGGAGATTACAGTGTTATGGAAAGATTATTAAGTGTTTTATCAAAACCATATGCACATTCCAAAGAACAATTAGAATATGCTGAATTACCTCCCTCATCATTATGTAAGTACAAAACATTTTGCGGTACATGATAAATTGTAAAATATTAATTAGATATGGGTCGTAAATAAAAACGACCCTTTATTGCGCAATACAATGTTACCGGAGCATATCAGCAATTCTAATTTAAGGTCTGGTTTTTTGCAAGTTAATGGTGGAAATTAACTGCACGGGGTATAATATATCAATAAACAATAACGGAGGTTATTATGTCTGAGGAAATTATTGATAATTATAAAGAAGAGTTGCTTATTTCAAATCTAAATAATATTGAAGCGGAAATAATAATGTCAAAGCTTCAATCATATGGAATTCCTGTTTTAAAAAAGACAAAAGGAACAGGAGAAATCATGGAAATTTACACAGGTGTAAATTTATACGGCATAGATGTTTATGTTCCGGCACATATGCTGGACGTTGCAAAGGAACTTTTAAAGCCAATTAATGAAGAAGATAATTTAGAGTAAACGAATACAAAATTTTATGAATAAAATTCTACTACTTAAAAACAAGGAGGTAATAATGAAACCATCAATTAATCCAAATATATCAATAATAGGAGTGGCACTTGATTTAGGAGCAGGAACACCAGGAGTGAGTTTGGGACCTTCTGCAATCCGCTATGCCGGTGTAACTGAAAAATTAACAAGTATAGGATATGACATAAATGATGAAGGAGATATACTAGCTAATAAACCATTGAGTCCTCAGACTGATGGATTAAAACTAAGATATTTAGATGAGGTTGCAAGGGTAAACACAGAACTATGCAACAAAGTATCAAAGGTGATGAGTGAAGGGAGGTTTCCATTAGTTTTGGGCGGAGACCACTCCATTGCCATTGGAACGATCGCAGGTGTGTTGCAGCACAAGAAAAATTTGGGGGTTATTTGGTTTGACGCACATGGTGATATAAATACCGAAGAAACTTCTCCTTCGGGCAATATCCATGGTATGCCAGTTGCAGTTAGTCTTGGTTATGGGCATGAACTTCTGACTGCAATAGGTGGAAAGCACACAAAACTAAAAGCAGAAAATTTGGTTTTTATTGGCAGCAGAGATTTAGATGTAGGAGAGAGAAAGGCACTGAAGGAGTTTGGGATCACAGTGTTCACAATGCATGAAATTGACCGTTTTGGCATGACAGAGGTTATTGAAAGAGCTATAAAAATAGCTGGAGATGGCACGGATGGAATACATGTAAGCTTTGATGTCGACAGTATGGATCCAATTTATGCACAAGGAACAGGTACAAGAGTACCAGGAGGATTAACATATCGAGAAAGTAATTTAGCTCTTGAAATGATAGCATTGTCAGAAAAGTTAGTAAGTGCAGAGTTTGTAGAAGTAAATCCAATAATTGATGTTAAAAACCATACTGCAAAGACTGCAGTGTCACTGATGGGTTCTTTGCTTGGAGAATGGTTAATATAATAAAATACATTACAAGCAAATTTATATTTCTTATGGTAGGAAAACGGTCATATTTAAATGACAAAAATATGAATATATATCCTTATTTGTAACATACTTTAATTAGAATTATATTTTAAAAAAGGAAGGTTCAAGATGGATACTACTATTAATAATTTGCGTTTTGAATATGATGAAAAATTGAACTGTATAAATACCTATGATTCATTCACTAACAACCTTGTTTCATATATTCATGTCCAAAACAATGAAGTTGTAGATAGAAATTCTTTTGAAAATGTATGTCAAAGATGGGCATCATCAATTGACAATTATAACAATGTGTATCAGGGAGTTGATTACAA
>JAQSYS010000223.1 GCA_029256005.1 Sedimentibacter sp. | reverse complement strand
CTCAAATGACGGAAGCAATAATGTACCGCTTGATTTTTTAGGAGAATATAATTTCAATACAACTAACGGAGATGTTACCTATAAGTTTAGAATCAAAGTTGAAGAGTTATATAAAAATAACATTAACAAGCATTTTAACAGAGTAGAATTTCTGTTACATTTTAGTGATACGTTTGGAAATAAGTCCAGTTCACCTATATCACTAAACAAAAGAATTGACACTATGTCTCCTGTAATTACAAACGATGGATTTCCCAATGTTTTTAAAGTAAGTGATGTATTTGGATTGTCTAAAATTACCACAACCATGACCTCTTCCAATAACATAAGCAACACTAATTCTATACTGGATGTGGAAAAAAATAATACTAGAGTTAGTTCAGCTTACAAAAGCAGTGATGAGCTTGACTTAATCAAAAAGGGCATGCTGACAATTCAAAATAATACAAACATCACAGATGTTTTTAAGGTTACTATAGAAGCATCCGATTTGGTCTATGATACTTCTTCATTATATAGCACTAAAAACACTACAAAAATACTAAGAGAATTATTTTTAATATCAAATCAGCAACCGCTGAGATTTAAATTGAAAAACAGCAATAATCCACTGCTTGACATATCTCCGTATGATGTAAATAAGTATACCGATTATGCATTGACAAATATGTATTTGACAACAGATATTGCACCAAAATATTTAAACGAAGGTGAAACTCCGGTTATTTATTACAAATGGGGTGCTTATGATGAAAACATTTTGACAGAGGATCCTGTTGCAAATAATTGGAATAAGGTCGGCTTCAAACAAAATTCCAATGAAACAGAGGCCATATCAGTACCTGTGACTATAAAAAATGAAGGTGATGGAGATTATCTATATCCGGTATATAAAGATGGTGGATATTTATATATTATACCAAACATGCAGGATGCTTCAACAAATGGACTTCAATTAAGGGCAGGCGCAATGGGTTTGAAATATGATGGAACTGAGTCAATGGATACAGATAATAACAACGGGTATTTTTCATTAACAAGCAACCCGGTGTCAGGTCAATTAGTAAATAGAGGTTGTGATTGCACAGGACAAGGTGAAGGTATAAGCGACATTTCACACTATGGGTTCACAGGCAATCATAAGAAAGATATTGGTTTTAATGTCACAAAAAATCATGAATATTTATCAAGCATTAAATATTATATTTCTCAGGAAAATAATACGACATCATATGTAGACCAAGGCTCAATACTAAAAAACAGCACGGGTGAATATAATATTCCTATTTCTGCCATAAGCGGCAGAACAGGAAGATATACAGTCATATTGGCGCTTTATTCAAATAAAGGCGATGTTACAGTTCATGAAATCCCTGTGGATATTGAAAGCCCAATAATAGGCGTAAGTAATATATTATACAATCAAGTAAACCAGAATCTTGATTTTACTGTTACATATTCTAAGAATTCCATAGTAGATGGAAAACTTGAAGATATTCAGATAGAGTTCGGCAATGGTACAATAACAGAATTCCAAGATGAAACTGATGAATTAAAAGATTATATAAGTCTGTATGCTATATCCGAAAGTGGTGTGGTGCCTAAGGAAAATTGGGATACAGATATTGGTGAAAAAGCATTTATAAGAACTGAATTTACTGCATCTGATAAAGATTCAAATCTTATGACTGCACAGTTCAGAGCATCATTATTGAACATGGAGAAAGCTGGAGATTCTTTTATTAAAACAGCTGGTGAAAAAAGAGTTCACTTAAAATATACTTCATCAAATAAAGTGGAAGTATTTAATAACAATGTGACTGTTATCAAGAAATCAAATTTACCTCCTATTGTTAGAATGACTGAAGGAACTTTAGGAACATATATGACCGCAGAAGAGTACAACAATCCATTAACTCCTTTTGTAAGTATTACGATTGATGAACCAATAGTTGATTTGAAAAATGCTTATTATGATTGGGTTAATAGAGCGGATGCCACTTTAATTAATGATGATGGTACGATAAACGGAAAGAACATTACACTGAGTAGTGACAACACTGTAAATCTGGTGCCTAAGGATATCACCAGTGTTTCAGGAGAGGAATTGTATAAGCCATATTATTTAGCAGTGTATGCAGAAAATTCTGCAGGAAAATATGTTGAAAAATCATTTGGACCTTTTTATGTGTTAAATGATACCATCAATGATGAAAGGTTTAAAATAACTGCTACAGACGAAGCAATGGGCGAAAATAATGTCTTTGTATCTGTTGATGACAAACTTCATATGGTAGATGAATTGCAAAAACCTGATAAGATACGAGTGCTATGGCAACAAAATCAAATAAATATTCTAAAAACATATGATATTAGTTTTGCAAAAGATGAAGGGACAAAAAATGTAGCAGTTGTTAATATACCATATATTGGTCTTCCTGATACAGACGGAGCAGGCGGAACATTTATATTAAAAAGCATTGAAATTTATAATTCTACAGATGATAAAACCTTTAAAATTATAAATCCAACTGATATAAAGCAAGTATTGCCGCAGTATTTTGTAGAAATAAATGCTTCAAATGTTAAGTCTAGTTTTGATGAAATAAAATATCAGTGGATGGATAATCCATATGATATGCCTAGGAGCTATAACTGGTATAAATTTTGCACCGACAGAATCAGGAAGTTATATCAACAACAGAATGTACCTTTTCTTAAATATTTGGAACAACATTTACAGAACTGAAGAATATATTTTAGCTTTACCTGGTTCTGCGGAGGAAATAGATATAGTATCCGTAAAAATAGGGGAAGCCGAAAATGGCTACTTTGGTCAGGAAAATGGAGATAAAAATAATACATTAATCAGAATATCAACCAAAAATTCAACTGATTTAAGAAATATAATAAATGTTGAATGTTTTGACCAATTAAGTGTTACTTCTGAAACAGCTATCCATGTAGGAAAACTGTATAAAATATCTGAAACAGAAGCAGCAGGAATAATATCTGGAAGTCTGGTAACTAGTGGTGGAGCAATAAAGTGCAAAGTTTCTGTCAATGGATTTGACATTGGAGAAATAGCATCAAACAATGTGGGGACATTGGAAGAGGGGAATTTAGTTTTTAACAGAGACAATAGAATTATCAGCACAAATGTTTCTGAATATTTAAAGTATTCATTATATCAAAATGATGGAAGGGAATACAGATTTGATGAAACAGGAAAAGCAGAATTATATGAAGATGGTAATTATTTGTTAGCTTACAGGAATGGAACAAATATCTTTGCAAAGGAATTTATTGTGAATGGTATAGGATATGTTCCTGATGATATTACAACTTCACTCAATCCTGTTAAACCTTTAGAAGGCAAAGTAAAGGGACCAGTTGAAGCTACAATTACCATGCCTCTTGGCTCAGTTATAACAGATAAGTATGGAGTAATTAACAATGTTGCTGTTACAGGTAATGATGTTGTGGCGACAGCTGTAATAACAAGAAGCGCTATTTATACCTTTAAAGTCAAATTTGCTAATGAACAAGTGACTGAGCATCAAATAAATATTGACTATATTGATGAAGGCTATACGCCATCACTTTCAGTGGTAACATCTTCTTCAGCAATAAGCTATTCTTTGAATGGTCCACAGCTTACAATCGAAGATGTAACAGCAAATATAAATGATGGATATTCAGTTTTAAACAATGACCGAATAACATCTAGTGTATTTAATAGAAACGGAAGTTTTAGTTTTATATTAAAAGATGCAGAAAACAATATAAACGAATATGAAGCAAAAGTAAGTTGGATAGACAAAGATTTTCCGAAGCCTGTATCTAAAAAATATGTTTGGTATGATTTCAACAATGATGGGAAGATAGACATAGGTGAAAAGGGTGCAGAAATAACTTCAGGTTATAAAACTAAAAATAATGTGATAGTTGAAATAACATTCCCTCATGAAAGTGAAGAAGACAGACCTGTGAAGTTGCAGGACACCAGTGGTTTTGCTATGGAGGATATGTCAATTATTGAAGGATATGCTTACAAATTTGTCTATGCATACAAACCTATTATTTCAGAAGATGCCACACCTGATTACAAAGCGAATTTAACATTCAATGACACATTAGGCAATGTGTTGGACTACAAATTTGTAATTAATGAAATTGACAGAACTGATCTCTTGACTCAATTAAACTACAGTACAACTAATTATACCAACAGAGACGTTGTGGTTTCAATGTCAGCTAATAGACCAGTAAAGAGATTTGACATAGTTGAAGGAATTGAAAAAGATGCATCACCTACTTATGTATTTAAAGAAAATGGAACCAAGGACTTTAATTACAGACAAATAGAAATAGCTGATGATGATCCTCTTGAAGGCAAACTTACTGCCAATGTAACATGGATAGATAAAAGTGTGCCAAGCGTAAATGTTGAATTTAATAGTACTATAACTAATAATGATGTTGTAATTAAATTTAGAGTTATTGATGGTGTATCTGAAAATGCAAGTCTTAAATTTGATGAAGGAAAAATTGCATTATCGGATTCAGGAAATGATAGGACAGGAAGCTTTGCTGTAAGTAAAAACGGCAATTACCGTTTTGAAGTGAGTAACAAGTACGGAAACGTAGGGGATATATTTGTTCCTGTATACAACATAGATAAAGAAAAGCCTGCATTGAGTATTAAGGGTAGAGAACATGTTTATTTGAGAGTTGGCGAAAAGTATTATGACCAAGGAGCATTTGCAATTGACAATACAGACGGCGATATTACCTCAGGTATAAAGACTGTCAGCAATGTAAATACTCTAATTTCTTCAGACACTCCTTACCAAGTAACATACACAGTGATGGACTTAGCTGGTAATACGAGTATAAAAACAAGATATGTCCATGTTCTTGATATTGATTCAGCTGTTGCCATAATTCAGGATAATGTAATCGACTTAAGAAGTCAGGATGTTCAAAACATACAGATAGGTGAGTCAGGAGTTGTTTATATTGAATTTATAGGCATTGATGGAAAATATGTCACTAAGTATTCAAAGGGCGAAGGTTATGACAATAATTATTTCAAAATAAACGGAAGCTATTTGTCCAGGCTTGGAACATTTACTGCGCAAGAGGGTATGTACACGTTGTATTTGCAAGACCAAGAAAGAAACACAAGGATAATTACGCTTAATTTTTATAAATAGTCTTTCAGGGCAGGCTCATGCCTGCCCTTTAGCAAAAATTCCGAGACAGGTGGTGAAATAATGAGTAAAAATATTAAAAGATCAATATCGATGGTTTTGTGCTTGCTGATGATTGCTTCAAGTATCATTGTCCAGCCTGCATATGCTGAAGATGTACCTCAACCTGATGATAAAGATATATACAAAGAATGGGGCTCTCCTGTGGTGCAATTAGACAATGGGACCATACGAATAACCTCAGATAAACAAACGGGCCGATTCATAGCAGAAACTCTCAGTGGTTTGCCAAACAAAAGCGCTGATGACTATAAGGACTTGTTGTATGGAAACAGATTTGAAAGTCCAGAAACATCATATACATCAGTAAAAATAGACGGCGAAGATTTTATTTATGGGAATGATTATGGATTTTTGGGATTGCAAGGTCATTATACTGTAGAACCATATGCAGATTCTGACACCAACAGCATAATAAGTCAATGGTCCATGAAAGATATAGTTATTACTCAAAGACTCAGAATAACTAAAAATCCTAAGCTAGCAAGCATAGGCAGTGTTTTTGTTTCTTATGATATAGTCAATAATGGAAACGCTCCTAAGTCAATTGGATTGAGAATGTTGTTAGATACAAAAATCGGAACAGTTGATTCACCAGCTTTAACAATTCCAGGTGGAGGGTTTATATATAAGGAAAAAGAATTTATCGGTGATGAAATTCCTTCAAGCTGGTATGCATATGATCAATATATCACTCCTCAAATAATTGCAATGGGAGCAGTTTCTGGAGAAGGGTTGTCAAAGCCTGATAAACTGCAATTTGCAGCATGGGGCGATGTGTCACAAACAAAGTGGGACTATGTTATCAATCCAGAAAAACCAATTATAGAAGTTAAAATTGATGGAGTCGTATATGATGGAGAAAATGGAATTTATCCACCAGATGGTGCAGTTGTAGATTATGCGGCAAAGGACAGCTGTGCTGTTATGTACTGGGAGCCTGTGTCACTAAATCAAGGCGAAACAAAGATAATTGACACATCTTATGGAGTAGGCGATGCATCCATTAAAGACAGTGACCCTGGTTTTAGGATAAGCCTTCAAGGTACAGATAAGCTCAACATGAACAAAGAAAAAACAGGTTATACAAATGAATTTGTCAATGCAGAATTTAATGTTGACAACAATTTTGATAATTCTAAAAATATTGCAAATTTTCAAATTGAACTTGAACTTCCGGATGAGCTAATGCTTGTTGAAGGTGAACAAAAAACAGTTTTGAAAGAATTAAAAGCTGGAACATATCAAAGAAGCATATGGAAAATTGAACCTGTTGTACAGGAAGATTTTACAATTTCAGCATATTCTGTTTTATTGAGAGCTGAGGGCTTGCCTGCTCAAAGAATTACAAAAGTTTTAATAATGGAGGGAAAACAAGGAGGAATGCCTGCCATTTCATTTCTTGATTCAACTCCCAAATCACCTTTTTATTATGAAGACACTTCCAGAAA
>JAQSYS010000222.1 GCA_029256005.1 Sedimentibacter sp. | reverse complement strand
ACAAGGGTATATAAAGAAGGAATCTCATTGAAAATCAGCAATGCTAGAATACTTGCAAATATTGGCTCACTTAAGGTTGATACAGAAATCATAGTTGATGAAACATATTTAACCATATAATTGTAGACTGTATGGCCCAATATCGAACAAAAGAATGCAAGTGCGGAAAACAGTAAAAACTCCTTAGGCGCATATGGGTAGACAGGAGTACCTGATGCAATGCACATGACAAACAAAACAACAGTAGATACGGAATAGACAATAAAAACATAAACACCCGCGCTTAAATTCTTTCGTGCTATACCGCCTATTACCAAGTATCCTGCAACAAACATCGCTCCAAGAAATGCAAGGATATTTCCAAGCATTAAATTGCTTGCTGTTTCTCTGGAAGATCCCATGGCTATAATTATAGTACCTGCCAATGACAATGAAATACCGATAGCCATTTTACGTCCTAATTTTTCTTTTGTTATGAAATAATTAGCCAGTGCCACAAAAATCGGGCTGCATGAAACAAGTATCGTTGAGTTGGCAACAGTAGTCATTTTAATTGATGTAATCCACGTAGCAAAATGAAGTGCCAGGAAAATACCGCTTGCTACACAAAGAATATACTCTTTTTTAGTGATATTTTTAAATTCAGTTCGGCTTTTCAATATTACCGGGATTAGTAGCATCAGTGTTGTGAACAGCATTCTGTAGGCTGATATTACAAGAGCTGGTGCGTCAGAAAATCTAATTATGATAGATGATAATGATGTGAAAAGCGTCCCGGCTAATACTATATACTTTGAAGGTGATTTTTCCATAAATACCTGCCCTTAATAATTGATTTTGAAATCTCAGTACTATTGCATATTAGCATATTAATTTGAAAAATTCAATATGTCACATAAAGTATAGAAGTTAATATATAAGTAATAATAAGAACCTGGCAGCAAACTGCCAGAACCTTGTTGCTGACGTATTAAGAACCTGGCAATAACTTGCCAGAACCTTGTTGCTAGAGCAATAAGAACAACATTTAATTTAATTTAATTCAAGACGGACAGGAGACAGCCATGTTTGATTTTTTTAGCTCTATTTCAGTAATTTATTTAATTAATATAGCAATGGCCATGGTTGTGATTTTCCTAGAGCGAAAGGACCCAACTGCAACATTGGCATGGGTATTGGTGCTGCTGATTTTCCCTGGTATTGGCTTCGTGTTTTATATATTGCTGGCACAAAATTTTAGTAGAAAAAAGCTTTTTACAATGAAGATATATGCCAAAAAAACATTCGGCGATTATATTAAGGTGCAACAACAGCTTTTTAATACTGGGGGTATTATTTACAATGATAAAAACACTGAAGATTTTAAAGACTTAATAAAAATGAACTTGTTTTATCATGATTTCTCATATACACAAAACAATGAAATAAAAATATATACTGATGGATCTGATAAATTCTATGATTTATTTAATGACATACAAAATGCCAAACACCATGTACATTTAGAATACTATATAATCAATAATGATAATTTAGGTAATGATTTGTTGAACCTCCTTGCTAAAAAGGCAGAAGAAGGTATTCAGGTGAGACTTTTGTATGATTCTATCGGTGGGAGACACATTCCAATAGAAACAATTGAAAGATTGAAAAAAGCAGGTGTAAAAGTTTCAATATTTTTTGCCAGCAATTTTCCGTTTTTTAATTTCAAAATAAATTTTAGAAACCATAGAAAAATTGTAGTAATTGACGGTGAAAAAGCATATATCGGTGGTTTCAATGTAGGTGATGAGTATATTGGACTTAATAAAAAAATCGGTTATTGGAGAGATACTCACATACGAATTACAGGAGATGCTGTAATAGACCTGCAAACGAGGTTTTTTCTTGACTGGGGTTATGCCTCCAAGGAAGATTTAATGTTTGTACCGCATTATTTCCCAGACAATAACAACTTAGGAAGTGTCGGTATTCAAATAATTAGCAGTGGTCCAGACAAATTGGATGAAGCTATCAAAAGCAACTATGTAAAAATGATTAATTCCGCAAAGGAAAGTATTTTGATTCAAACTCCATACTTTGTTCCGGATGCTAGTGTTTTTGAATCGTTAAAAATAGCTGCGATGTCAGGAGTGGATGTTAAAATTATGATACCATGCAAACCTGATCATCCATTTGTTTACTGGGCTACTTATTGGTATTGCGGAGGACTGCTGCAATATGGAGTGAAGGTGTATACTTATGAATATGGATTTTTACATGCTAAGACATTAGTTATTGATGGGAAAGTTTCATCTGTAGGAACAGCTAATTTTGATGTGAGAAGCTTTAAACTTAATTTTGAATGCAATGCTGTGATTTATGATACCGAGACATCTTCTTTGCTAAGGGATAATTTCATGGACGATTTGAATTATTCTTTGGAGATAACTAGGGAACTATACCTTGAGAGAGGTATTGTCATCAGATTCAAGGAATCTATATGTAGATTGTTGGCGCCACTTTTGTAGATTGATATATTAAATATTTGTGATAGAATATAATTAATAACTACAATCTGATGAAAACACTAAGGGTGATAAAATGAAAAGATATTTTGTAATATACAATCCAACTTCAGGAAAAGAACTTGCTGGACAAAAAATTTTCCATGTATCTGAAACAATCATGGAATTAGAAGATATTGAATTTACTTTTTATGCAACGAAGAAAAAGGGTGATGGTGAAGAAGCTGCCAAGAGGGGCTGTGCTGAGGGTTATGATTTGATTATTTCCTGTGGTGGAGATGGCACTGTACATGAAATTGTTAATGGAATTATGAAAAGTTCTTGTAAGACAAAACTTGCAATAATGCCTGCAGGCACTGTAAATGATTTTGCTTCACAGCTTAAAATGCCGAAAGCTTATGCAAATTTCGCATCATTGTTAATGAAACAAAGTTTTAAAACTATTGATGTGGGAAAAATTAATGATGATTATTTTGTGAATGTAGTAGGTGGTGGAGCATTCATGAATATACCTCATGACGTCACAATTGAAGCAAAGACCATATTAGGCAAGTACGCTTATTATTTCAAGGCTGCTTTTGAAGTGCCAGGTCAGCTGGAAAATACCAATAATATAAATTATGTAATTGACGGAGTGGAATATAATTATAATACTTTATTGTTTGTTGTGATAAATTCGGCAGGTGCAGGTGGGTTTAAAAAGTTATGCCCTGATGCAAAAATTGATGATGGGTTACTTGATATTGTAATATTTGAAAAAGCCAACAACTCAGATCTACTTCAAGTATTTTCTAAAATATTCAATGGTCAACACATAACTCATCCAAAGGTACATTATTATCAAGGAAAAAACATTAAAATAGACTGTGAGAAAGAGTTGCAAATTGATACTGACGGAGACATGGGTGGATATGTACCAGCAGAAATTTCATCAGTACATAATGCGATAGAAATACTAATTCCATGATTTTGGGGACGGTTCTTTTTGTCCGGCGGACAAAAAGAACCGTCCCCAAAATTACGTCCCTTTATTATATATTTTTCAAAAATGTATTTATTAATTGAGTAGACTTTTTTGCTGCTATCTTTACAAATTCCGGGAAATCCATGTGGGCTGAACCATCAGCCTTGTCAGAAATTGATCTTATGATGCAAAAATCAATGTTGTTTAAGAAGCATACATGGCCTATAGCTGCTCCTTCCATTTCCGCACATAAAGCATCGAAGTGTTTTACAATATACTCTTTTCTGTCTTGATTGCAGATAAATTGATCTCCCGATGCTATAGTTCCTACTTTTACATTAGTCCCTTCAATAGTATCAGCAGATTTTTTTATTTTTCCTACTAATTCTTTAGGACATGGAATGTTAATTATATTTAAACCTGATATTAAGCCAACCGGATCTCCGATACCAGAAGTGTCCATATCGTGTTGAACAACATTGTCAGAAATAACAAGATCTGCAATATCCAAGTCAGAGTTCAAACTGCCAGCAACACCAGTATTAATAATTGCATCTGGTTTATATTTTAATATCATTGTCTGAGCACAGACTGCAGCATGGACCTTACCAACTCCACATTTT
>JAQSYS010000221.1 GCA_029256005.1 Sedimentibacter sp. | reverse complement strand
ATGAATGGAATACTGAATATAATAAATTCCGGCGTTGCATTATATACAGAAAGTGGGAAAATTCTTTATACTAACAATGCATTGACATGTATATTGAATGAAGTAGGTGTTGACAATGTCCATGATTTTTTGAGTGAAATAAGGAGTCACAAAAAACTTAAGGAGATGTTAGACTCAGGTGAATGCACTCGACCATGTGAAATTGCTATAGATATATTGGGCGTTAAGTATACTTTGTTGGTTACCATAACTTACTTGAATTTGGACGGAGAAAAGGAAATACTTCTTACTATACAGAATATTGATTATTTTAAAAAGCAAGTAATGCAGTCTATAGAAAAGAACCATGTGAGGTTGAAATTTGACAATATTTTGGGTGTTTCAAAGGAGTTTTCAGAGGTAAAGCGATTAGCGGCAAAAGCAGCTTTGTCAGAATCAAATATTTTGATTCAAGGAGAAAGTGGGACAGGAAAAGAGCTTTTTGCTAGGGCTATACACAATCATAGTAATAGAAGAGACCATGCATTTGTACCTATAAACTGCGGAGCAATTCCATATGATTTGTTTGAAAGTGAGCTGTTTGGCTATGAAAAAGGAGCATTTACAGGTGCTTATGCAAATAAGATAGGAAAATTTGAAGTAGCTGACAAAGGAACTGTTTTTTTGGATGAGATAGGTGAAATGCCATTGGACCTCCAAGTAAAACTATTGAGGGTGCTTCAAGAAAAGGAAGTTCTTAGAATAGGAAGCAATGTTGTAAAAAAAATCGATGTGAAGATAATTGCTGCTACAAATAAGGATCTTCAAAAACGTGTAGAAGAAGGACTTTTTAGAGAAGATTTATATTACCGTTTAAATGTGATACCTCTTAACGTACCTTCATTAAATAAGAGGTATGATGATATTTTATATATTGCAAACCATTTTCTAGAGTATTATTCTAATCTTTTTAGTAAGAACATAAAAGGTCTTACTCAAGATGCCATTGCTTTAATGTTGGAGTATCATTGGCCTGGAAACGTTAGGGAATTACAAAATATAATTGAATACGCATGCAATTTTGAAACCGGTGATTCTATAAGTAAGAATATTATAGAAAAAAGAATGCAGCTTAAAAGTGAAAATAAAACAAAAAGATTTGAGGGGGGGTCACTGGCTGGTTTCTTAAGTGCTGTTGAGAAGGATGCATTAGTTTCTTCCATTAAAAAGTATTGTCATATTAAAAATAAACAAGAAATGATACATAACATATGCAATAATTTGGAAATAAGCAGAGCTACTCTTTATAGAAAGCTTAAAGAATATGATTTATGTCTCGAGAGTGAGACGAGTCTCATAGTTGAGAAATAGTTAGAAAGAGTGTATTTCAACATAAAATTAAAATATAATTCAAGGGCGTCTCAAAATTGAGATGCCCTTGAATGTTTTTCTTTCTAAAATGCCCTTTAGCATTTGGCATGATTATTGCTACATATTAAACAAGAATAATTACTCAAATTAGGAGGACAAAATGAAAAAAATAGTATTATATGGAAGCAAGCATTGACCAGGATGTGCTACTGTGAAAGAGTTTCTTTCCGAAAATGAAGTTAATTTCTTATACTTAGATATCACAGAAAACATGTTAAATCTCAACAACTTTTTAAAGTATAGGGATCATTCACCTGAGTTTCAGAAAATAAGAGAAGCAGGGAGAGTGGGCCTACCGTGCATTGTTATAAATAAAGGAGAACAAATCTCATTTGACTATAAAAGCTTGAATATTGAAGAATTGAAAGAAAGGGAGGATAAAAATTGATTAAAACTATGGGAATTTCCTTCGGGAAAATGTACAAGCGTCCCTTGTATAAATTTTTCTTATTTATACTGGGAATATTTTCTCTCCCATTTGCTATTTTCGTATATCAGAAAAACAAAAGAGAAAATGGATATGAACAACTTAAAGAAGAGGTCACAAGCAGGCTTATAAAAAAAGGGGTAAAGGAGGAGTTAACTCGATTAACTGCAGAGCAGTTATATAACAAACAGAAGTTTTTAAATAAGCAGTTGAGCAGTGAAGAACACAAGAAACAAGTTGAAAAATATGTAAATATAAAATTCGATGAAGTAGTCATGAATGAATTAGACACAGAAGCTAAGAAAAGTGGAATTAAGAGTTTATCTTTTGCAGATACATTTTCACACTTGTTAAATAACAAATTGTTTTTAGTGTATTCGCTTATAGTATCTTTTCCGATGTATATTTTGATGTTAATTTACAGCAGCCCTTATGCAAAGTACATATTTGAAAGAATGGTTATGATGATTTTCGTTATATTTGGAGTTACATGGCTTGTATTCACTATATTGTACTTATCTCCTATGGACCCAGCAATGAATGTATTGGGGCAAACTGCTACTGTTGAACAAATTGAGCAATTTAATAAAATAAACGGACTTGATCAGCCATATTTCATTCAATTAATCAGCACATTTAAAAACTTGCTGACCTTTAATTTAGGAAAATCTTACATGGGAAATGAAGATGTTTTATCGGCAATATTGAGAAAGTTTCCTGTCACATTGCAGCTTACATTTGCATCACTTGCCATAGCAATTGCACTAGCAATACCAGCAGGTATCGTATCTGCCATAAAGCAATATTCATCCTTTGATTATATTTTTATGTTAATTGCGCTTTTAGGACTTTCAATTCCTACGTTTTGGATGGGTTTGATTTTAATATTGAATTTCTCTATTAATTTGCAGTGGCTCCCTGCAACATTTATTGAGGGTCAATGGAAGACATTAATAATGCCAAGTATTGTACTTGGAACATCATTAGCTGCTACGGTAGCACGTATGACTAGATCTTCAATGCTGGAAATTAAAAATATGGACTATATTGTAACGGCACGTGCTAAGGGTCTTAGCGAAAGAAAGGTTATTACAAAGCATATTCTTGGCAATGCTATGATTCCGATTGTAACAGTTATAGGATTACAGTTCGGAGCAATGCTTGGTGGATCTGCTGTTACTGAAAAGGTATTCAATATAAACGGTATAGGAAGCTTTATTGTTGATAAGCAGTTCATTCCTGACACTCCCATAGTGTTGGCGGGGGTAGTGTATGTTGCAGTTATAATAAGTTTAGTTAATCTTATTGTTGATATTATGTATTCATTCTTAGACCCAAGAATCAAGTCTAAAATGAAATCATATTAGGAGGAATGAATTTTGAATAATAAACATTATTTAAAGCGAATAGAGCAAAGAAAGCTAAATAGTTTTCAAGAGTTCAATAATTTAAATTTTGCATTTGGTGCATCGCTGATTTTGTCTCTTATCATACTGTCTCTTGGTTATGATTTTAAGACAAAACAAATGGGTAGTGCAAACCTTCTTGTTGGAGGTATATATTTAGTATCCTCATTAATCATATATTTTATTGCTTCTAATGTAAAAAGAGATATTTTAAAATTCAACGACATAAATAAAACTAACAGAAGGATGGGTTATCTGCTGATACCATTTGCTGTAACTGGAAACTTTTTTATGGCAATTGCAGGCTTCACATTGATTAAAAAAGAGAAAACAATAGAGTATACTCTTTGTTTCTATGCCTTACTCACTTCTTTAACAATTATATTGGTATCAACACTAAATTTATTCAAGGAGTATGTATCAAATACATTCATGTTAGGCATGGGCATATTGATAGCATTAACAATCTTTTATGTTTTTACAATGCTCATGGTATCAAAATATGTTAAAGGCAGAGTAGTGGATAAAAAGCTATTGCCATTATCATTTCCTTTGATTTTAAGTGTTATAACAGGAAATCTTTTTGCGTTTTTTCTGGGACTAATAATAATTAGCAAAATTAGACATAAAGATCAGGATGTTTCTGTTGAATGGATTGATGTTTTAAAGAGATTATTCAGAAACTATATGGCTGTTCTAGGTGTATTTGTAGTAGTACTATTAGTTTCTTTGTCAATTTGCAGCAACTTAACATTTGATTACTCTATGGCAATTGATAACAATTACGATACTATTTTAAGATCACCATCATTGGAGTTCCCTTTTGGAACAGATAATTATGGAAGATGTGTATTT
>JAQSYS010000220.1 GCA_029256005.1 Sedimentibacter sp. | reverse complement strand
GTTTTTTAAAATAGGAGGAAAAAAATATATTCAGTATAAAGTATCTACAAATTTTTTTGTAATATTTTCACTTTCAATTCCGAGTTCTCTCATTTCGGGCGTGTTTATTATAATACCGCCACCTTCAACCAATACCAGTTCATTCTCAAAATGAACACCACCCAAAATTTTGTTTACAATTTTTGACTTATCATGCTCTGGACCAATGAATACTGCTGTTTTACCTTCTTTAATAAAATTTTTCACTGATTTGTAACTATCGCTGTCCATATCTGAAGTTACAATAACCTCAATTCCTTTTGCGTATTCCATTACTTCATTGAGTAAATTGTCAATATTTGAAAAAGAATCACATTCTGATAGGATGATAACTGATTCCGCGTTACAGTTTAATGCTATACTAATATATGCCTTAAGTTTTTGAATGTTAAAGTCATTATTCAATGAAAGACAAATAAAAACATTATCAATATTAGAGGCAACGATATGATCATAATTCATATCCCATTCTCCTTTTCGAATAAGAGAATTCTTTCTATCTAAAATTTCAATAATGATAGAGTTATATAGATTGTTCTCAACTTCAACAATTACAAAATCACCAATAACAGGATAATCCGAAAGAGTCTTAGCTTCATATTTGATTTTATTTGAAACTTCAGCTGCTAATATTCCATATTCAGTTACTATTTTATAATTTTCATTATCTCTTGAAATAATTCTTCCAACTTTTTGTTTATCTGTTAAATGCTCATCCTTGAATTTTTTTACTAATCCATATTTTTTTATATCTGTCTTGTTCATTTTAATGCTCCTTATTATTTTTGCTCATATGTAAAACCTTTTTAAAATTTTTAGTTTCTTGTGTATATCATAAGGCAAATTCGATTAAATTATACATTGTAAATATTATTGACTAATTGCTAAAAAAAGAGTAATATCTTCTTACAAAATTCAAGAGGGGATATAAATAATGGATGGAAGCAAGCTAAGAAAATTACGCAAATTAAAGGATATGACAATAGAAGTTCTTTCTGAAAAATCAGGATTTACTCCAAGCTATATTTCACAAGTAGAAAGAAATTTAATTGAACCTTCATTGACTGCTTTAATAAAAATTTGCAAGGTTTTAAATGTTGCTCCATATTACTTTTTAGATGATAATAATAATGTTATTGTTACTAGAAAAGAGGAAAGACAGAGATTGATAATTCCTGATAGTAATCAGGAATTGGAATACTTGGTTCCAGTGAGCGAAGAATACAAAAACAAGGTAAAAATGTGCATTTACAAATATGAGTTATATCCAGGTATGTGGGATAATGATAATTTTTCTATAATAGATTCAGATAAATGTGTAATAATATTAAAAGGAAAATTAATAGTCAATTTCACTGATTATAATGAAATAATTGATGAGGGCGACACTATTTATATATGTTCAAATGTTCCTCATAAACTATTTAATCCATCAGATGAGAAAACTGAATTAATTTGCATTATATCAACTGTGACAAATTAACAATACTAATAAAGAGGAGAATCCATGGAAAAGAAATTTGAAGAAATTAAAGAAGAATTTATAAATGCAAGTTTGGATGAAAAAATAAGATTATACACTCAAGCTCAGGGACTCACGGTAGAACAATTTAAAGAGCTTCTGGCATATTTTCCAATCAAGCATCTTGATAAACTCGAGGAAGCAGTAAACGGAATATAGCGCGCTTATAACAATCCTTAAAAACATGTAAAGTTTTGTATAAAATCATCTCATTTGGAAATAATTTCTATGAGGTGATTTTTTATGATTAAAAACAGTAAGATAACTAAAAGGTTTATTAAGGAAGCATTGGGAAGCAGGAATTATTTTAGTTACAGAGCGGATTTGTTGTTATATAAATTATTATTAAGTATATTAGTATTGCTTGCGATATTTTTCATATCTGGAGATTGGAGCCTTTCAGTTATAATAGCTGCAGAGGTATTTGTTATTTTTACACTGGTTAACAAATTAAATATAACAAGAAAGAAAAATGAAGGCGAAAAAAAGGTAATAAATAAAATGAAAAGGGAACATTTCAAAAAAAGGATAGATGAAATAAATCCTGAGGATTTTGAAATGCTCATAGGCTTTTTATATGAAAAAAAGGGTTGTAAAAACTTTGTTAAAAAAGGCAAACACATGTTTCTGACTGAAAAGGAAGGCTTGATAAATTGCATTAAAATATATAAGCTATATGATGACATTGAGCTTGAAAAAATTGATGTGAGAAATTTGATTACTTTTATGCTTCAAAACAATGTAAAAATAGGACATTTGGTCACTACTGGTTGCATAAGTAAAGAAGCAAATGAACTTATTGAAAAATTTGAAGATAAATTAAGTATTGAAGTGGTTGATTTAGAAGGGTTATTCATCATGATGGAGCAATATGGAATATTACCGGAAAATGAATATTTTTATAATAAGGTGGAAACTGAAAAAGTTGGTGATAAGAAGAAATTAGAATTAAAGAACAATGTTTTTGATAATAAAAAAATATTTGTATACATATTGGCAGCTGCATTTTTTTATATTGCGTCAACAATTTTGCCCGAAAATAATATTTCAATGTACTTTTCATATTACTTTATTATATTGACAGTTATAAGTATATTTTATATTGTTTGGGTGAAATATATCTCTGAACAGGTGAAAAATTAATCAAATTAATTTGAAAAATTAAATTTAGCCATTGATAAAATTTTCGATGTATATTATAATTTTTTTAAGAATAATAATGCGGAGGAAGATAAATAATGAATTTTCAATGTACAGTAGGTTTATCCAACAAACATGTTCACTTAAGTAAGGAACATATAAATATATTGTTTGGTGAAGGTCATGAACTTACACCTATGAAAGACTTGAGTCAGCCAGGTCAGTTTGCTTGTGAAGAAAAGGTAGATTTAGTTGGACCAAAAAGAATTATAAAAGGTGTGAGAATTCTTGGACCTGCAAGAAAAGAATCACAAGTTGAAATATCACTTTCTGACGGGTTTACGCTTGGATTGACTGAAGTTCCTGTAAGAGATTCAGGAAAACTAGATGGAACTCCAGGAGTTAAATTAGTAGGACCAAACGGAGAAGTTGTATTGGAAAAAGGTGTAATTGCTGCGGCAAGACATATACATATGCATACTTCAGATGCAGAAAAATATGGGCTGAAAGATAAAGATACTGTTAAGGTAAAAGTTGGTGGGCCAAGAGGATTAGTTTTTGAAAATGTATTAATCAGAGTTCATGAAACGTATGCATTAGATATGCATTTGGATGTGGAAGAAGGAAATGCAGCAGGGCTAGCAAATGGCGATGCAGTAGAAGTTATCATTGAAAAATAAATAGTATTACATAATAAAGTAAACAGGAGAGTATATATCCTGTTTATTTTTATTATGGTTCTATGAATTGAAAGAGTAAATAAATTCATGAATTTTCCTAAGCTTGTAGAGAATAATAATAGTTATAATATTTGCTCTGTTTTAATTATGTTAATAATGGTATAATCATTACTAGTAATTTTAATACTTTAAAGATTGTTATCAAATTATTATTTTTTTACTTATGGAGGACAAATGGATTTTTTGCCGATTAACATAGATGATATGAAAAAAAGAGGATGGGAACAATGTGACTTTATTTTTGTCACAGGTGATGCTTATGTTGACCATTCTTCTTTTGCTGTTGGAATAATATCGAGACTTTTAGAACGTTATGGATACAAGGTTGGCATTATTGCACAGCCTGATTGGAAGGATATAAATTCTTTTAAAAAACTTGGAGAGCCTAGGCTTGGATTTTTGGTTAATTCAGGTAATATTGATTCCATGGTAAACCATTATACAACATTTAAGAAAAAAAGAAGCACAGACGCTTATTCACCGGGAGGAGCTGCAAACTTAAGACCTGATAGAGCAGTCACAGTTTATTCTAACAGATTGAGAGAAGCATATAAGCATATACCTATAATTATTGGTGGAATTGAAGCCTCCTTAAGACGTTTAAGCCATTATGACTATTGGAGCGACAATGTGAAAAGATCTGTATTGTTGGATTCTGGAGC
>JAQSYS010000219.1 GCA_029256005.1 Sedimentibacter sp. | reverse complement strand
AAAGGCAGTGTCATTGGCTGAAGATATAACAAAGCAGTCAGGTGCAGACAGTGTGGCTGTAAAACATGAATACGAAGAAATGAAAAAAGCAATAGCTGACTGTAATGTTATCATAAATACAACAAGCGTAGGAATGTCACCAGACATTGATTCAAGCCCATTGGACAAAGGACTTCTCAATCCATTGCTCACTGTGTGCGATGCTGTTTACAACCCGAGAAAAACAAAACTTTTAAAAGATGCAGAAGAAATTGGCTGCAAAACAGTAGAAGGACTTAAGATGCTTGTTAACCAGGGTGCAGAGGCCTTAGAAATATGGACAGGGATAAAAGCCCCTGCTGATATTATGCTTGAAGTATTGCAAAATTTTAATGAAACACATATTTAAACAAAGCAGACAATTCTAAAAAATGGGTAGCAAACATTAAATACTATTCATAAGAAGTTTCTTTTCTCATGGTAAAAATTTTTAGTAAATACGGAATTCTTATAATAGTCATTCTAACGGTATATATAATTTACTATAAAAATGTTCTTCACCATTTTGATGAAAAGAAACTTCATTAACATAAAATAATTCACCGATTGTTGTAATATTATTATTTATTATAAACTCTTGAAGCTTTTCTGCATAATCTCCAATTAGTTTACCGTTAAGACAATGTCTAATGGGACAAATAATGCTTAATTTGGAAGTACGAATATAAACAGGTTTAGAAACATTTAAATTTAATAAATTTAAATGTTTTTCTTCTACTGCTAATCCTATTCTTAATGAAGTACTACCATTGCTTAAACTTTCTAAAGAACAAGGGGAATAATTTAAAACAAATAACATATGCTCTGCCCATTGAGCAAAGTGTTTTAAATTACTGCCTTCTATCGTAATCTCATTATCTACTATATAATCAAAGCAATAAAATGTAGGGCTTTTATCTATTTTAAATTGGATTTGTTCATCTGTTAATTTTCTGGTAAAAGATAGATGACTTTCCATTCTTTCAATAAGGGTTTTGGTATACTCATACTCTTGTTTTAACAATTGTGTATTATTATTAAACGTATCATAGTATTCTTGAAGGGAAAATTCCTTCATTGATTGAGAAATATCTGCTAGACTATACCCAGCATTACGCATTTTCCTCATTGCAAGCAATCTGCCGACTGATATAGGATTAAAATGTTTGTAAGTACTGTCATTATCTTTTCTAGGTTCTATTATTTCCAGTTTTTGATAGTTTCTTAATGATTCAGTTGTAACACCCAATAATTTTGAAATTTCCCCAACACGGTATATAATAAAAATCACCTCTCTGTTATATATATAACAATTATACTATGTTTTTCTGATTTTGTAATTATAATAAAAAAATAAAGACTCGAATATTTTGAGCCTTTATTTTGTCTAATATAAATTATTTTCCTAGTACTTTTTCTGCTATAATTTCGCCAGCTAAGTAACCGGAAGTGAAAGACCATCCTTGAGCTGCTCCGCCAAATGTAACGTATGGTTTCTTTTCAGTAAATAGTACACCCATGGAATCTGTACCTACGGCATATAAATTATTTACTGGTGTTTTGCCATCTGTCATGAGCACATTGAAGTTTTCATTAATATTCAAACCGCCGCAAGTGCTGTAGCAATACGGAGTTCCTACAACTGCATAGTAAGGCCCTTTCCCTACTTCTACTAAAAATTCAGCAGGTTTTCTAAAATCTAAATCTTGACCACTTTGACAATAGCTGTTATAAGTAGTTACTGTTTCTTCTAAAGCAGCAGGATCTACACTTATTAATTTTGCTAATTCTGCTATAGTATCTGCCTTGTAAACAAATCCTGCATCAATTGCTGATTGTAATACTTCATCTGTTTCAGGTAACGGTATATTAGCAGGAATTGCAGTTTGATGTCCTAAGTAACTTGTTCCTGGACCTTCTGATGCGATACTGAAACCATTTTCTTTAATTTTCTGTACTTGGTCATTTGACCAAATACTATAATAATTGGCTCCAGACTTCCATGGATCCAACATTCCAACACCCGTTTCAGATGTAAATCTTTTACCATCCCTATTTATTGCTAATGAGTTTTTAGCGATTACCATATTAAGTGGAATATCACCGGGAGTCCAAACAGATGTTCTTCCTGTCATACGGCCAATTACTCCGGGAAGTTCATTTTTAGCATAATCTGTTAAGAAAGAAGGTGTTCCTGCTACATGAACCATAGGAGGCATACCTATATTATATGTGCCTGCTCCTATGTCTATTGCATTTGCTATCATTTTACCATCATTTTGGTGCATACCGTATTGTTTCCACTCACCATTTAGCGGATAATATTCATTGCTGAAATATTTTGTTTCCATTTCTACATTTCCGGCAAATCCGCCTGTTGCTAGAACAATGGCATCTGCATATATTTCATACTCTTTTCCGTCATAACTACGAGCTTTTACTCCTTTTACAGTATTGCTCTGGTTATCATATATTAATTCATATGCTTCTGTTTCAAGCATAAATTTTCCGCCAAGTTCAGTATAGTCATCCATAATTCCTTCGAAATAAGTATAGGTTTTCGCATACTCTTTTGTACCAGTATCATTTGGTAAATATTGATATTTTACTTCATAAACGTCTGCTTCAGTGAAACCACGCTTAGGAGTAGAGAATTTAAAACCATGATCATACATTAACTAATCTACGACTTTCCCGGAATTGTCTAACAACAAATCGACCATCTCTGTTTTAGCATCGCCTTCAGTGTATTTCAACCATGCATCGCGCAGCTGTTCTTTATTTACATAATCCTTGCCCCCATTAAATTCTTCTTGAAATTTAGGAGCATTAACAGCAAACATTTCACTTGTTACTGATGATGTACCGCCAAATTTGCCTGCTTTATCAATAGCTAAAACATCTACTTTAGAAGGATCAACTTCATACATTTTTTCAGATACTCTCATTGCAGCTGTAATTCCAGAACCACCTAATCCCAATATGAGAACTTTTGTATTTATTGTTTCAGCTTTATTAGATATTTTTACAGAATCCTTCTTAAAATTATCAAGTGAGTCAGGTAATGAACCTCCAGCCACATAAGCAGCAGTCAATGCTTCTGTTACAGCTGTTCTCACAGCATTGCTGGAAGCTGTAGCGCCTGTAATAGCATCAACATTGATGGATTGCTCTTCTATCATACGTGGTACCATTTTATCAATAACGGATTGCAATATTGGTTTTGTTTCTCCATTATCAGTGCTTACTTCAATAGAAAGAATAGATGTTTCATCTACAGTTACACTTACCTCAACTTCTTCGAATAATCTAAAGCCTAATCCGGATGCAGTATAAGTGCCAGGTTTCATTTTGCCTTGTATTTTTTTATCTTCAATTCCCATAGCTTCATTTAAGGCTGTCTTAGCGGCAGATAACAAAGCATTACTTGTTAAAGTTGCACCTGATATTCCATCTACATCAACTTTTTGACCTTCAACAATCTTTTTAGGCAATTGTTCAATAGCCTTACTTCCGACACCATCAGTTTCTTTTTCACCTATGGCAGTAACTGTAAGAATTTTATCTGCATCAACTTCAATTGTTACAGTAACATCACCTCCATAGCCTTTAGCTGATGCTGAATAAGTTCCTGGATTGTAAACGTTCTTGACACCTTTGTTTTCTGCAACAGGATTTGTGCAACCGGTCATCAAACTGATTATAATACAAAATATTAACAATGCACTTACTGTTTTTGTATTTCTCATTCTTCTCCATCTCCCAATAATTATTTTAGATTAGACTTTTATGTCATAACCCATTTATAAATATAATAAGGTGCAAAGCTACTTTGCAGTCAATAGCATATTAAATAAAATTTTATCAAAGTTTAGCTTGCTGATAAATTTCTAAATAATAATTAGGAAGTTGCTGTCTCTTAAGTAAAATCAAATTTATCAAAGCAAAAGGTAATCGTTGATGGAAACAAATTAATTATGTCAAATTGGAAACTATCTTCATATACTAAACTAAAAAAGCAGGTGATTTTATGTCTATTTATAAAAACATATCAATGCAGCAGACGCCGGTAGTGTTTAATCCGATTTTAGAT
>JAQSYS010000005.1 GCA_029256005.1 Sedimentibacter sp. | reverse complement strand
GCTATGGATATATGGGCAAAACACATTCCAACCAATGAGAAAGGCGTGAAGATTGCTGAATTGGACGAAATGAGCTACCGTCGTTTGCTGTGGTCACATAGTCCTCTTAGAGACTTTTGGCGCATTGGCAGAGGATATTCTAAGAAGTTGGAAGAACAAGGTCTCTTTACAATGGGAGATATTGCAAGATGTTCTATTGGTAAGGCTAACGATTACTATAACGAGGATTTACTCTACAAGATGTTTGGCATAAATGCTGAGTTGTTGATTGACCATGCATGGGGTTGGGAACCATGTACCATTGCTGATATTAAGGCGTATAAACCAAGCTCAAATAGTATTGGATCAGGGCAGGTGCTGCACTCTGCTTATACCTTTGACAAGGCGAAGTTGATTGTGCGTGAAATGACCGATTTGCTTGTCCTTGATTTAGTAGACAAAAGGCTTGTGACCAATCAGCTTGTTTTGACGGTTGGATATGATATTGAAAATTTATCTAATGTAAAAATAAAGAAATCATATAACGGTACAATTACCACTGATTACTATGGACGTACAGTTCCGAAATCTGCCCATGGTACGGCAAATCTTGGCAGGCAGACATCATCTACAAAGCTAATTTTGGATGCCGTCAATGAGCTGTTTGAACGCATCGTTGACAAGAAACTCTTGATTAGAAGAATCAACATAACAGCAAATCATGTTGTTGATGAGGCAATTATTCAAAAGACGGATAACTTTGAACAGCTTGATCTTTTTACTGATTACGAGGATGTGAAAAAGAAAAAAGAGGAAGAAGAAGTTGAACTTATGCGTGAGAAAAAAATGCAGAAAGCAATGTTGGAGATAAAAAAGAAATATGGAAAGAACGCCATTATAAAGGGCATGAATCTGGAGGAAGGCGCAACCACATTAGAACGGAATAAGCAGATAGGAGGACACAAGGCATGACAAAAGCATATGACGACATCATCAATCTTCCACACCATGTCTCTGCGACACATCCTCATATGCCAGCAATTGACCGGGCAGCTCAGTTTTCCCCATTCGCCGCACTGACCGGCTATGATTCCGCCATCAAAGAAACCGCAAGATTGACTGACGAGAGGGTGGAATTGGACGAATATATGAAGGATGTTTTGAGCGATAGACTGCAAATCATAACAGACCAGCTTAAAGAATATCCTGAAATATCAGTCACCTACTTTCAGCCAGATGAAAAGAAGAATGGCGGCGACTATGTTACTGTTATCGGTACGGTTAAAAAGATAGATGAATATGAACGGGTTGTCGTTATGACCGATGGCACACGGATTCCCATTGATGAAGTCATCAGCATTGAGGGGCAGATATTTGAAACCATGTGACGATGAATGACGAAAATTTAGATATTGAATTTGAGTATAGTTGTTTTAGAATGTTAAGTGTTATTTATGCTCTATTATTTAGATATTCGATGCCATTCTGCAAAATTCTATTACCAGCCCTTCCTTGGTTTATTTCTATTAAGTTTTCATTTTTTAAATTCAGAAGAATATCTCTTAGCTTAGTATCGCCAATATTTATTCCAATAATTTTAAGTTCTTTTATAATATTTGCTCTGCCAATGCCTGAGTACAAATCGGTATTTTCATTAATAATTTTTAAAACTTGCTGATCTAATTTACTTGAATCATTAAGTATTTTATGTTTTGTCATATTAATATAATCCGGAAAAGCACCTAGGGTTTTGTAATAATTTGCAGCACTTTCCAATTCTCTAATATTTCCCGGCCAGTCATAGCTTAGAATCAAATTTTTTTCTCTATTTGTAAGATGTGAAAATTTTTGTCCTAATTTATTTTCTAAAATGAGCAAAATGTCTTTTTTTCTTTCCTTAAGAGGGGGAATGTTTATGGGAATCACATTAAGTCTGTAATACAAATCACTTCTGAAATTGTTTTTGTGAACTTCATCTAAAAGAATTTTATTTGTTGCAACTATTATCCTTACATCAATATCTATCAATCTATCGCTTCCTATGCGCATTATCTGCCTTTCTTGAATGACTCTCAATAACTGCCTTTGTAAATTTTGTGAGATATCTCCGATTTCATCTAAAAATATTGTACCTGTATTAGCCTGTTCAAACAATCCAAGTTTTCCGTCTTTTTTTGCTCCTGTAAAAGACCCTCCCTCGTATCCAAATAGTTCACTTACTAATAATGTTTCCGGTAAGGCAGCACAATTAATTGCTACAAATGGAGCTTTTTTTCTGTAAGAATAGTTATGAATTGATTGGGCAATAAGTTCTTTTCCGGTACCAGTTTCTCCTTGTATAAGAATTGTGTGATTTGTCAAGGATGCTTTTTTTGCTAAACTTATACAATTGTCCATAGCTTTTGAACTGTATAAAATATCTTTAAATGAATACTTTGCAAATTGTCCCTTTTCAATGAACAGGCTTTTTAAATTGATTTCTAAGTCCCTGATACTTTTTTCGTGTCCGAAGAAAAAACTGTATCCAATAATCATATCCATAATTTTAACCGAGGTTTTTTTTATTGTATACATTTCCTCATTAATTTTCATATATTTATTTTTAAAATCAGAATCGCAAATATTATGGTATATTGACTTATCCATAAAGTCACTTAAATTATTAGTAAGGTTACTGTCCTTGATATTAAAAATCATATTTGCTCTTTCATTAGAATAAACCAAATTATAATTGTTGTCGGTCAATAAAACACCTTCATTGTTATTAGAAATCACTTTGTTCAGCATTTCGCCTTTCAAATAACTGTTAATCAAATCATTTGTTCTGGTATCTGAATTTGGTTCAACAATATCATTCATTCTTTTCAAAATGTTTACATAAACCAAATCACTGTCAATTCTAAGTTTCTGCATTATTTTTGTAAGTGTATCATATCCAACTTCTCTATAACCAATGTTAATAACCTTTTCAATATAATCAGGCATTGAGGAAACCGCGTTTGGAGTTATGGCAATTTTAATATTGCTGTAATAGTTGTTTTTATCCAAGGCTTTATTATATGGAATAAAAGTAATATGATTTAATCCAAGCCCTTGAAGAGTATAAGTTGTTTGAAGGGTACTTAAATCATCATCGTTTACTATTAATATATCTGTTGGAGTTTTTATGGTTTTTAATTCAGTTATATGCTTCCTGTTTATTCCTCTGGTTATAGTAACAATATTATTTAGATTATTTATATGTTTACTTACTGAGTAAATATAATCATCATACAATACAAGAAATAAATCACCATCTATTTTTTCATTTTCTCCAAGCTCTTCAAGAAAAACATTTTGGAATTGAACAGAATTTTCGAAAACATCCTCTAAATTTTTTTTAATATGATCAATTATAATCCAATCATTTCTGCTGTAATATACAATTTTTATTTTTTTCATATAATTTCTCCTAATTTATTGATTTAATTAGCTTTAAATAGTTTATAAGTAAATAAAACTAGTTTATTAATGTTAACACAATATGAAAACATTTGCAATATCAACAATATTAAAATAAATAATAATTGGTATGGTATTTGCAATATGTTTAACATAACAAATTTGTTTATAAAACAAGAATTATGAATATTTAGTACAACGAAAATAGGAGGATTTTTATGACTTGCAGAGAAAATACTGCCATGGACTGTTCAGAGAGGAATGGCCTATATAAGAATATTGTGTGGTCTACGGTGAGTTTGAATGTTCCTGAGTATAAGTATGAATTCAAATTCGACAACTTGCCATATTACCAGCCTAAAGAGCTTTGCGATTATGATGGAAATATTATTCAATACGATTCAGCTCAAGATGCATTTGTGGCTTATAAAACAAAGTATGATGACAATAGAAAGCCAAGTTTTGTTTATGAAAACGGAGAGACAGTTCCTCTTTATAAAGTAAATGAAACAGAAATAAAGCCTTTTGTTGAAGATGGATTGGTACAAATAACAGATTATAATTGTGGTCCTGCAGCAGCTTTGCAAACATTGGAACTGCTCGAATGCAATAATCATACAATTATTCAGGTCCCGGTAAAATCAAAGGAACTATGGTATAGTGAGGAATGCTGCGTTGATGGTGACAATGAAAATACAGACATATCAAATCAAAGACATTATGATAGCCTTAAGCTTAATTTTTATACTCATTCACCCTTTGTAAAATGCTGCAGAGAATTTACCGACAGACAAATTTCTATGATGGAAGCAGCAGGTACAACATGGTATGGAACACTTGATGCAAAAGGTATTGCGTCAGCATTAAATAAATATTTTAAAGAAAAAAAATATATTCATAGGGATATTAATGAAAACAGGACAGATGATATGGTTGTCCTCAGCGAAAAAACCATTGATAACCTGGTAAATGGCTGCCCTGTTATATACATGGTCAATGTAAAATCACTAATACATTATAATGCTGATAATGCGGACGAAATTGCACGTCATTACATCACTGCGGTTGCATACAAGAAAAGTAAGACAGGTATTGAAAATGACGTTATAACTGTTATTGATCCTAACTATAACTACAGGAAACGGGGTGAATACACCGTAACACTAAAAGAACTTATACACTCTATGACACAAGCAGGTGCAGACTTAAATGGAAATTTTGTATTTATATAGAAAGATGTGTAATAACTGATAATTTTGGAAAATCATGTTTTATTATGTTATAATTAAGGGGGTTTTTATGGCTTAACAAAAAATTATTAGAGTTTATTATAAATAGGAGAAACAAGGAGGTAGTAAGCTGTACATTGACAGACTATGCTAAGCATTAATTAAAATAAAATGCTGAAAAGGAGAATGTTATGAAAAAAATTTTATTGTTTGTATTTGTAGTTATGTTATTTGCTATAGTTGCAGGATGCACTTCAAGCCAACCGTCACAGGTGAAGCCTTCTGAAACACCTAACGGATCCGAACAACCCAGTGAAAGTGGAAAAGAAGTTGTTACTTTCAAATATGGAGTAATGGATTCTTGGCCAGATAGTATGAATCCTTATTTATCAGTATTATCAATATCACAAACACTTTATCATGATAACGTTTATGAAACTCTTATAGGACTAGATCAAAAAGTAAATATGGAGGGAAGACTTGCAGAATCTTGGGATGTAAGTGAAGATGGACTTACATGGACATTTCATTTAAGAAAAGGCGTTAAATGGCATGATGGAGAAGATTTTAATGCTGATGACGTTGTATTTTCTTACCAGGTTAATAAAGATTTGGAATTACCAAGGTTTTATTCTTCAGTGAAAGATTTTGTTGAAATTAATAAAATTGATGATTATACTGTGGAATTAAAAACTGAAGAAGCAAAAGCAAATATAATGGATGCAATGATTGATATAGTTCCTGAGCATATTTTTGGTCAGTATGATACAAAGGAAGAAATGTTAGCTTTCACAAATGATCACCCTATGGGAACCGGTTTATTTATATTTGTTGAAGATTCAAAGGATGAATACGTAAAATATAAAGCTAATGATCAATATTGGAATGGAAGACCTGTAATTGATGAGCTCATCTATGTATGTTTTGCAAATTCAGATACATTGATTCAAGCTCTTGAAAAGGGTGAAATAGATTTTTGCGGAGTCGGTGCAGCACAGATTTCATATGTTGAATCATTATCCAATATTACATTAAACAGATTTGATTCAAATGCTTTTAATGAGTTAGGATTTAACGTTTGGAAGGATCCTGCTTCAAAAGGGAACCCGTTAATTCGTGATGTCAATATTAGAAATGCAATAGCATATGCTATTGATTATGATGCAATATTTGAATATGCAATGGGCGGACTTGCATCGAAGCAATATGGTTTGCTGCCAAAAGTTGTAGGTAAATGGAGTTGGGAACCTGAAGATGCCAATAAGAAAGATTATAATCCTGAAACAGCTAAAAAGATGCTTGAAGATGCAGGATATAAGGATACTGACGGGGATGGAATAAGAGAAGACTCAAAAGGAAACAAGCTTGATTTCAGAATGATTATTATTGAATCTTCCTATCGAGATGTATCCTTAGTAGTACAGCAAAATTTGAAAGATATAGGAATTAATATTAATATTGAATTTATGGATACAGGCCGTCAAACAGATATAATCTATAGCCAAAGTTTTGATGCAGATATGTATATGTGGGGCTGGTATGCACCGTATTCGGATCCAACATATATACTTTCTTCTATGACGACAGAACAAATCGGTAACTTAAGTGATTGTTTCTATTCAAATAAAGAATATGATGAGCTATTCGAATTGCAAGGGAAAACGCTTGACGAAGATGAAAGAGTTAAAATAGTTCATAAAATGCAGGAAATAATTTATGAAGACAGCCCCTACATAATTTTATACAATACTAAAAGAATTAATGCTTATGATAATACAAAGTGGGAAAATTTTCAAAAATGGCCTGAATGGGAAGGAAATTTATTTAACTATTTTACTAAATTATATGTAAGTCCTAAATAGTAAATGGGGCCGAAATGCCCCTTTTTTAAATTTCTTAAAGGAGATTTTTATGAGCATTCGATTTATACTTAACAGATTATTTTATACATTTATTATGTTTATATTTGTTGTTACGTTAAATTTTGCTTTATTCAGGCTTATGCCCGGTGATCCGTTGACTATGGTTTCAAAAGAAGTTGCATCTTCGCCTGAAGGTCGTGCTACATTAGAGCATTTGTATGGCTTAGATAAACCAATGTTCCAGCAGTATATAGACTATTTAAAGTCAATGACAACATTTGACTTTGGTATTTCATTTCATTATAAACAACCGGTCATAAATATTTTAGGGGATAAAATAAAGAACTCTTTGATTTTAGGTATTGCTGCTGTGCCCTTGGGAATTGCCATTGGTATTATTGGAGGTATAATAGCTTCATCACGACATGGAAAGAAAACAGATGTAATAATTACAACATCTTCAATGATAATCTATGCAATACCTACATTTTGGTTTGCAATGATATTATTGATGATATTTGGAGTAAAGTTAGGCTGGGTACCCATTAACAGCATGGTAACACCAGGTGCAAATTTTTTAAATAATATGGAATATATAAAAGATTTATTGCATCATTTGATTGTACCGGTAATTTCATATTCAGTAGCTATCTTTGGAAGCTATTTGCTAATTATGAGAGGAGCAATGATTGATGTATTTACTGAAGATTACGTATTAACGGCAAGAGCTAAGGGTTTAAAAGAAAAGCAAGTAATCATGAGACATGTGGTCCCTAATGCATTATTACCTATTTCTACTACAGTAATTTATAGTCTTGCCATAATATTTACCGGTGCATTTTCCATCGAAGTTCTGTTTTCATGGCCTGGCATGGGAAAACTAATGGTTGAATCAGTAAACAGGCGAGATTACCCTATCATGCAAGCATCTAACTATTTAATTGCAGTAGCAGTAATATTAGCGAATTTTATAATGGATGTAGTGTATGGTTATCTTGATCCCCGTATCAGAATAGGATGACAAGAGAGGAGCAATGAAATGGTAGAAACACAAGATGTTCAAAATTTAAGGCAACGTGAAAAAGAATTAAAAAAGAAGAAAATATATAATAATGTAAAATTATTCTTCAGTAATAAACGAGCTGTTTTTGGTGTTCTCCTTCTTGGGTTATTTATTGCAATGTCAGCATTAGGGCCTATTTTTTATGAATACGATCATTTTAAATACTTTTTAGGACCAAGAATTGGTATGCCTACAGAGGAATTCAAATTAGGATTTGATGAAATGGGCAGGGATGTATTTGGTGCTGTAATATATGGTACGAGAGCATCTCTTGCCATAGGTCTTTCAGTAACCCTTATAGTTGTGTTAATTGGCTCTACATTAGGAATAGTATCCGGATATTTTGGCGGAATAACAGATATTATTATTATGAGGATAACTGAAGTTGTCAGCATTATACCAACAATCCCTTTAATATTAACTTTATCTGTAATAATAGGTCAGAGTTTTTCAAACATAATAATAATATTGGGTGTTACCAGTTGGACAGGAACATGTAAACTTGTGCGTTCTCAGACACTGTCCATCAAACAAAGAAATTATGTTGAAAGAGCGAAATCTATAGGAGCAAGTGATGCATATATAATGGTAAAACATATATTACCAAATGTTTTTCCTCTTATTTTTTCAAATATAATACTTACTGTTCAAGGTGCAATCATGTCTGAATCAACACTAGCATTTCTAGGTGTAGGTGATCCCAATATTCCTACCTGGGGACAATTGCTGAGAAGTGCCAGAGAACAAGGCGCCATTACGACAGGTTCATGGTGGTTATTTATACCGGCAGGTATATGCTTAGTAGGTTTAGCCTCTTCCTTTGTATTCATTGGATACGGATTTGACGAGATAAATAACCCTAAGCTGAGGAGGCGGTAAATTATGAGCGAAGTGTTATTGGAAGTACAAAATTTAAAAACGTATTTTACAATTACAAAAGGTAAAGTAAAAGCAGTGGACGGTGTAAGCTTCACATTGAATAAAGGCGAATCAATAGGACTTGTCGGAGAGAGCGGCTGCGGAAAAACAACTACGGCTCTTTCTGTAATAAGGCTGTTGCCCAAGGAAGGTAATGTAGAAGGTGGAAAAATAATTTTTGAAGGTAATGACATAACAAATTTAGAAGAAGAAAAACTTAGTGATTTTAGGTGGAAAGAAGTATCCATGATATTTCAAGGAGCCATGAATGCCTTAAATCCCGTAAAAAGGGTTTGTGACCAAATTGCTGAGCCCATATTGCTTCATGAAAAAATAAGCAAAACGGAAGCAATGAAAAGAGTTAAGGAATTATTTGAATTAGTCGAGTTAGATACAAATTTAATGTATAGCTACCCCCATGAGTTCAGCGGTGGCATGAGACAAAGAGCAATAATAGCTATGGCACTTGCATGCAATCCAAAACTAATAATCGGTGATGAACCTACAACAGCTTTGGATGTAATGGTTCAAGCTCAGATATTGGATTTAATAAATGATTTGAGAAAAAAATTAAACATGAGCATGATTATGATTACTCATGATTTATCAATTATTACAGAAACCTGCGATAAAGTTGCCATAATGTATGCTGGAAAAATAGTTGAATTAGGTGAAACAGAGGAAGTAGTAACAAACAGTTTGCATCCATATACCAAAATGTTAATAAGCGCATTTCCTAATATATATGGCGAAAGAAAAATGGTTGATTCAATACCAGGAGACCCACCGGATTTGTACAACCCTCCTGAAGGATGCAGATTTGCACAAAGGTGCCACATGGTAAACAGCAAGGTATGTATTCCGGAAGAATCACCTCCCTTAATTGATTATACCGGAGAAGGACATTTTGTAGCTTGTCATTTATGGAGGAATTCTAATGTGTGAAAATACTAAAAATATTATCGAAATAAATGATTTGGAAGTTAATTTTAAAATAAAGCAAGGATTTTATGAAGAATATATTAAAAGAGATAAAAAGATTGTAAGAGCAGTAGATAAAGTAAATTTAAACATAGGGAAGGGTGAAATTGTATCTTTAGTAGGAGAAAGCGGCAGCGGTAAAACATCAACAGGCCGTGCTTTATTACAATTGACGCCTATTTCATCAGGAAATATTGTTTTTGATGGTGAGGAAATAAAACTTAATGACAAAGAATATATGAAGAACTTCAGGAAAAGGGCACAGATGATATTTCAAGATCCATACCAATCTTTAAATCCGAGATTTACAGTATTTGATATAGTTACAGAGCCTCTTTTATTTACAAACAGCAAGGCAAGAATTGCAGAAAAGGAAGTGCTTGCATTAAAGGCTCTGGAATTTGCCGGACTAAGACCGGCAGCGGAGTATTTGTACAGATATCCTCATGAATTAAGCGGAGGACAAAGACAAAGGGTATCAATTGCAACTTGTTTTATTATGTCACCCGATTTTATTATTGCAGATGAACCTGTTTCAATGTTAGATGCTTCAGTAAGAGCAGATATTTTGAAGTTGTTTGTCAGTATGAAGGAACAGCAGGGTACATCGTTTTTATTCATTACTCATGATTTAGCATTGGCGTGGCTTATTTCTAATCGTGTAGCAATTATGTATCTTGGTAAAATAATGGAATCCGGTCCTGCAGACTTAATAGCTGATGGGTGTCTGCATCCATATTCCCAAGCCCTTACAAGTGTTTTAGCAATGGTTGGAGAAAAGAAAAAAACAAAGAGAATCGTGTTAAAAGATGAAACACCTTCACCTCTTAAAGTCCCAAAGGGTTGTAGATTTCATACCAGATGTCCGGTTTCGAGACCGTATTGCAGTGAAGTGGAGCCGGAATATAGAGAAATAAATCCTGGGCATTTTATATATTGCCATTATCCGCAAAAAATAATATAAACTATTTCTAACCATAAATAATTGATAAAAATAAATCGTGTTTTATATTTTTGTTAAGCATGTCAATACTAAACAAAACTAAACAAGGTTACCTTTTATAGGGGTTATATTATTTTTTACATGAATGATGAAACAATCGATATTTTAGGTATATATAATAGTAGAAAAATAGACATAGGGGACGGATGTATACGAGTATCTAAAAAGGTGTTATCCTTTCAACTAACAATAAAATTCTGAGGACAGTCCTCAGAATTTTATTGCATTATTTAACAATTTCAAAAATGGTACCATTGTTGAAATCGGTTACATTTGAAGAGCCATAGACACCTAAGTATAGTCTTGATTGATTGAGATTAGTACCAAGGCTGACATAAAATGATGATTGATTGCCAAAATTATAATCTGGTTCAATAATACCGTAATCATTTTCTTTGCAATCTGGCCTTATTTTAGTGTATGCTAAAGCTCCTCTTGCTGGTGGTTGAGAATCTTCCAATGAGAAATTAGTAAAAACAACGCATCCTGTTAAATCAGGAATTTCGCTTCCCATATATGGCTGAAAACCTGTTAGCGCTGAACCTCTGAATTTATCAGGCCGTGTGTCTATATGATAATAACTAGTCAGAGGATGTATACGGCCAGCTGAAGTGCTTATTGCTTCATTGTAATAAGCAATAGTTTCCTGAGCTGAAGTAGAGTTTGATGAACAACCTCGTATAACGGTAGTCGGCAAATTACCTTCCCAGCCTCTCCAGCCTAGATTTACGAGAGCTTCCTGATTAGGCTCGCGATTTTGTGATGAAGCTTGAATTATTTCTGTGACTGGAATTGGGGTAAAATAAACAAATGAAAAAATTGATTCTACTAAGTCTTGACCAACATTTCCCACATATTTGATGTATTGATTGTTATATCTTTGAAATGAAATGCCTGGAATATTTCGAACACCTTTGGCAATTACCGAAAGAGATTTATAAATAGATTCAGGAAGTTCATTGAATCGTGTGACTGCGGGGGTATTATCCATAAGAGTATTCATGTCTACATCAATTTCAATTATTTTGCCTGCAACTTCCATTATATCCTGGCTTAAATTAAACGGATCATAACCAGAACCACCATCTCCGGTTGTCAATACTAATTTCTTTGTTTCTGGCGAAAAATTTAAGCTGTTGACACCATTATGATTCATAAAGGGCCTTCTTAAGTTAAGCAATGAACGACTTCTTTGAGCTTGACCATTTGGCAGTAAAATCCATTCTTCTACTGTATCGATATGATCGTAGTTAGTTTCTCTATTATTCCATTTAAGGTTTAAAGTATTGGGGTTACATGGGTCAGGCAGGAAAGAACGTGACAGAGCTCCGGCGCCTTGGGAACCAGCTAATGTATAATGGAGATAAAAATGGCCGTTGTTATAAAAGTCAGGATGAAATGCTAAGCCCAAAAGCCCTCTTTCATCATACCCACCATTAGCACCCAGCTCTATTATTCGCTGGCGAATATCTAAAAATAGCTTTATATTTCCATTCCTTACATAAAAAATTTCACCCACCTGTGTTGCAATAAACAAACTTTCCATTGAATCTCCCGGAAGAATGGCTGTTTTAATAACGGTTGGCAAGTTTATGTTTTTCACTATGGGGCGCAAGCTAACATTTACTTTTTTCAATGATTACACTCCTTTTTTGCTTTTTATTATTATATGTTTGGAATCTTTCAATGTACTACATAAAAACAAGCGTAAGTAATGCTTTATTGAAAAGAAAGATGTTTTCTTTATTTAAATATTTAAGCAAAATCAACTATTTTTTATACACTCGAAGAAAGATAATCTTCATCATTCAGGAGACATTTATGAGACATAGGAGACGAACTTTAATTAAAGGACAATTAAGAGAAAATTACTATAAAAATATTAGATTAATCAAAAACAAGTTGTAATTTTGGAAAAATTTTCATATAATTAAATATAGTCGTGGTAATACCACGATTCAATTAAGTGAGCTACATATGAGAATCAGGAGGGGTAATGAAAGGAAAATTAGCAGAAGCAATCGTTGAAGAGTTTCTAATAACTGGTATTTTAAACGGTAAGTATCAAGAGTTTTCTATGTTGAAACCAGAAAGGGAACTAGCAAATGAATTTGGATACAGCCGACCTGTCATTCATAAGGCAATCATACGTTTAGAGTCAAAAGGGCTTGTAACCATCGTACCAAGGCAGGGGATTCGTGTGAACGATTACAGAGAAACAGGTAAACTTGGACTTTTGGAGAGTATTTATGACCTTTATCATGGCGGCATCAGCAAATCACTAAATCAGTCCATGCTCAATTTTATGAAGAACAATCTTGAGGCAATGATTGAACTATTGATTGTTGGACCTTATGATAACCGAAGAGATTGTATTCAAAAACAAAACCAAGTTAAATTTGAAGAAAGTCTCGATGTTTTTATTTGGCTTCAAAATTTTGCGTTATTTTGCGGTAATTCTATTTATCCAATGCTGCTCAATGAATTTAAAAGTGGTATTCTGAATGTAGCGTGTGCAGTCTTGGTTCATGGAGATCGAAGCCTGTTTGAAGCAAAACTCAAGGCTGTTTCCTCACTTTTATCAGATGACTGTGAAATTGATATTCTGAAAAACAAGACTGAAAATAGTAATATTGATATTAAAAATATTGCGCAAATTCGAGAAGTTGTTGCTCAGACGGTACAAACACTTTTTACATTTATAGAAGAAAATTGGCTTATTGAGGGGGAAAATCATGAAGCAAAACAATCCAGCTGTTAAGACATTTTTGTCTGCGGCAATCGTTTTAATCGTAATGCTGTTTTTAACAGGTTTACTGACGTATTTAATTCCTAATGGTGATTTTAATGCTGAGACGATGACATTTACTGAAAGAGAAGAACAGGGAATCCCAATCCTCACTTGGATAGGTGCACCCATACTGGTGCTCTTCAGTGAATCAGGAACACTTGTAATAGCCATTATTCTTTTTCTATTAATCATTGGTGGCTCGATTCATCTTCTTAAAGAAACGGGATTGATAGAGGGCATCATTTTAGCCATCGTTAAGAAATTTAAAGACAATGAATTTGTACTTCTTTGTATGCTTGTTTTTGTTTTTATGGCTCTTGGTGCTTTCATCGGTGTATTTGAAGAAGTAGTACCCCTCGTACCACTCATTATTATCCTTGCAAGACGAATGGGGTGGGATGAATTGACAGGGCTGGGCGTAAGTGTACTGGCAACCGGACTTGGCTTTGCTGCTGCAGTTACAAATCCATTTACCATAGGTGTTGCTCAAGGCCTTGCAGATGTTCCTATTTTTTCTGGGGCATTGCTGAGACTTTTGGTTTTTATCTCTGTCTATGTCATTTTAGTAGCATTTTTATTCAGGAGATCAAAGAAACATCGGATAGATTGTGTGGAAAATGAACTTACAGACAATCATGACGTATCAAAAAAAGCATATGGCTTTTTTATAGTCCTAATGTTCATCATGTTTATGCTTGTGGGAGCTACACCTTTTGTGGAAGCGTTAAGAGATTACACATTGCCGCTAATCGGTGTTATTTTTCTTATGGCAGGCATAGGTGTGGGGCTTATTTTAAATTGGAAACCTACAAGGGTGGCAAAACAGTTTTTCATTGGTGCAAAGGATATGTCCCCAGCCATAATTTTAATTTTACTGGCTACAGGTATAAAGCACGTTATGATTGAAGGTCATATTTTGGATACCATTCTCTATCAAATTTCACAAAATATCAGTCACACATCTCCGTTAATAGCAGTTTTTATTGTATTTATTATTGTTATGATTATGAACTTTTTTATTGGATCCGGCAGTGCTAAGGCATTTATATTAATGCCAATTCTTGTGCCAATTATGGACCTGTTGGGAATAGGAAGACAACTGGGAATTTTAGCTTTTCAGTTTGGAGACGGATTTTCAAATGTATTTTATCCAACTAATGCGGTGCTGTTGATTTCACTTGGACTGGTTCAAGTCGGCTATGGTAATGGATTAAATTCATATTGCCGCTTCAAGGGATTTTGATGCTTTTATCGCTATTTTGGCTTACTGTTGCCTTTACAATGGGGTACGGATTATAAAATGCTTAATTAAGAATTAGGAGGATAAACGATGATAATTTATATTTTATTAGGATTAATAATTTTATTTGCAGCAAGTATATTTTTAAGAGCAGCATTTTTTAAACCCGAAAATTCAAAAGAGATAAAGCAAACACCGACAGGAATAGAAGATTCAGCTGTTGAAAACGGCATCGTTCAAAGATTTCAGGAGATGATACAGCACAAAACCATATCGTATAATGATCGTTCGAAAATAGATTTTAAGGAGGTTGAGCGATTCAAGGAAATGCTTGTAAGGAATTATCCTAGACTTAATGAAACTTGTACGAGAGAACTTCATGGTGATGCAGGTGTTCTGTATAGATGGCCTGGCAAGATTGCCGGCGATCCTGTAGTGTTAATGTCACATTATGACGTCGTTCCAGTGAATGAGGAACTATGGACAAAGCCTGCGTTTGAAGGCCTTTTGGAAAACGGCGTTATTTGGGGACGTGGGACACTTGATACAAAAGGAACGCTTTGTGGTGTGGTTGAAGCTGTAGAAAAGCTTATAGGAGAGGGATTTGTGCCTGAAACAGATATCTATCTTTCTTTTTCAGGAGATGAAGAGATTAGCGGTAATTCTGCACCAACTATCGTAGAAGCGTTAAAATCACGTGGCATTCGCCCAAAACTCGTTTTGGATGAAGGCGGTGCAATTGTTGAAAATGTATTTCCAGGAGTGACAAAGCCAAGTGCGCTAATAGGTGTAGGTGAAAAAGGATACATGGATGTCGTTTTAGAAATGTCTGGTAAAGGTGGTCACTCATCAGCACCTCCTTCACATACATTAGTAGGAAGATTGGCTAAAGCAGTGGTAGAGCTTGAACAGCATCCTTTTAAAGCAAATATTTCCCCGGCAGTGAAGGAGATGTTTGAAAAAATGGGAAGACATTCAACGTTTATGTACCGCTTAATATTTGCAAATATGTGGTGTTTTGGACCGCTTTTAAAAGTTCTTTTTACAAAACAAGGGGGAGAGATGAATGCACTCATTAGAACCACCCTTGCACCGACAGTTATGAAAGGAAGCCAGGCGTTCAATGTCATGCCTCCCAAGGCCAAAGTAGGACTGAATTTACGCTTGATGGTTACCGACACTGTAGAAAGTTCATTAGCTCGTATTAACCATATAATATCAGATCCCGAAATTCAAGTAACTTGCATAGGGGGACATAACGCTTCACCAATAGCGAATACCACATCGGAGGGTTGGAAAAAGGTGGAGCGAGCCATAGAAGAAACATGGCAAGGAACAATTGTGTCGCCCTATTTGATGTTAGCTGCAAGTGATTCAAGGCATTTTTGCGCAATTAGCGACAACGTCTTAAGATTTTCAGCAATGACGCTTTCATCTGAAGAGAGAGGCATGATTCATGGCAATGATGAGCGGATCACGGTAAAAGCATTGATGGAAACTGTTGCGTTTTACATCAGATTGATAAAGCAATTATAACATCCCGTCCCCATGATATTGAAATTTATCCAAGGGTTGAATTAATCATTCGCAGCACAAATTCTCTTAAGATGCAGGAGATGGTGCTAAATGCGCTTGTGCCACCGGCTACTATTGAGTAAGCATAAGACTTCATTCAGATTTAATGTTTTATTATTGAATCAGCATGAATTTTGGATAGATTTTTATGATTATTTATTTTTTGTAATCAAAGCCATCTGTCTTATTTTATAGCAATACAAAAAAGCAGCATTGCATTTACGCAGCAATACTGCTTTTTCTTAAATTTTAATCTTCAAATAAAGGTAACATTTCTAAGAAAATAATATCATTTCTTTTTGCTGCGTCACCTTCTGCAAGTATGGCTGCCTTTGCAGCTATGATACCGCCTGCTGATTCAACAAGTCTTTCAATTGCCTTTATAGATTCTCCTGTGCTTATAACATCATCAATTATAGCAACTCTTTTTCCTTTAATACACAAGGCATCCTGCTCATCTAAAACTAAAAGTTGTTTCTTTTGTGTTGTGATAGATACTACCTCATCAATAATAGGTGAATCCATGTATGGTTTGACGCTTTTTCTGGCAACTATATAATTTTTCATTTTCAATAATCTTGATATTTCAAAAGTTAAGGGAATTCCTTTTGCTTCAGCTGTAACCAAAATATCTAGTTCAGGCAGTTTTTTTACAATTTCTTCAGCAGCAGCACACACCAATTCTGTATCGCCAAGTATTACAAAACTGGCAATGCTTAAATCCTCTGTTATTTTAATGATGGGAAGTTCTCTTTTAACTCCCGCCACTTCAATATTATATGTATTCAAAATAAACCTCCATTACATTCCAACTAAACTTGCTACAGTTCTAAAAATAACTCCTGCCAGCATTCCGTAAAATGGATCGCTTATAGCTGTCACGGTCATAGTGATACCTCCAACCATAGCGCCCCCGGGTATGCCGGCTACACTTAGTGCTGCCAATGCATTAACAGGTACAGTTACTATGGCTCCAAGGACGAACAGGAAACCTGCTATTGATTCACTTGGCACATATTTACCGATTTTAGGAAGAAGTCCTGCGAACAATATTATTGCCATAATGCTCATCATTATAACAGAAGATCTCAGTGGATCAGGCGCTCCGCCTGTAGCAGAAATAATTGATTCAACTGGTCCTCCTCCAAATGATGCCGAAACAAGGTCAGCCAGACTGCTTATAATTGATAAATGATCTATATTTACAGCAGTGTTTGCAATTGAACCTGTAATTTCTCCAAAAGCAATGTTTGCTCCAATATTAAGACAAATCATTGCTAAAGAGCCTTGTATTACAGTTAAATTTATTACAGGCTTTTGAAATGAAATTTTTTCTCTTTCAGTAATTATCAAATCAGATTTTTGTTTTAGAATTACTGCTAAAATGCTTGTGCCAACTACAGATATTGTTACAGTATAAACCAAATCTTTTGTAATCATGTAAACAATAAAACTGACTGCAATTGAAGAATATCCAATAATTTTATTTTTCTTTGCCATATTTAATGCTACTCTTGCAAGCATTATTCCTACACCTGCCATCATACCGTTTGTAATTGCAGGACCGATGAATGAAACAATCTTTTCCAGCAAACCAAACAATCCGATAAATGTCATTCCGATTGCTCCAAAAATAATCATGGATAATCTTTCTTTCATATTATTACCCATTGTTCCAGCTAATGTTATCGTCTCAGCCTGAAACGAAATTGGTGCCACAACTCCAAGAGCCAGGCAGCCAACAGCACCAACTAAAAAAGCAAAAGCTGTCGGTACTGATGCAAAACCAAAAGATAATGCTAATAATCCTTGCGGCAGTCCATTAAGAACAACACTTAATGCAGCAAGTAAATCCTTTAATAATTCCATAATTCCTCCTTAGTTGCACTCTGATTTATGAAATGAAAAGAACAAAAAAATCTGGAACTCCTTTTGAGGAGAATTCCAGATTTAGGTACAATTAATTAAGGCCTTTTAGACCCTATTATCTGTTATTCTTCCCATAGTAGGACAATTTAAGGTTGCCCCGTAGAAACTTTCGAACCATATTTTCGAAAATATATGAGAGTACATATTTTACTAATATAACAGACTAAATAATATTTTTCAATAACTTTTAAATATTATATATGCAAATTATTCATAGGGGACGGTTATTGGTGGCAATTAGGCAAGACAATGGCTTAATTATGATTGTAGTGTGCAAAATACACTATTGCATTTTAAATTTTTAAGGTATACTTAAAACGGTATCTTAATGAAATTATAATATAAGAGTTAAAATTTTGTATCAATACATAAAGAGAAAATAGTGACAGTATAATAGTCATCAATGAATTAATAATAAAATTTAAATATGAAATGATGGTGATATCTTGATTAATATTGAAAAAAAAGCTTATGACACTGCAATTGCTCAAAACAGTTCCTACGTAATCAAATCTATGATGTCATTTGGAGGGTGAGGCAGCACTCCAATGAGCTTAAGTATTGAGCTTGTAAAGGATTTTGAAGATAACAACAAATATTATCATGAGTTTAACATAGACGGAGTGAAGGTATTCATACAAAAAAGTCTCAAAATGGATGAGAACGTTGAAATTACTCAACTAGGTTCTGTTTTTAAAGTAAAAGGAATAAATTTATAAAAAGTAAAACCCAGCCACCTGTACAGGCGACCGGGTTTTTATTTTTTACTTCCTTCCTCTTCCTCCGTGGGCCATACCTTTAGGTATATTTTGAACCTGGTCGGCAATTTCCTGAGTTAAGGATCCATCAGTTACCATGTCTGCAAGGGCTTGCTTGAAAATTGTGCTGAATTCATCCTTTAGGGCTTGTGCCTGTTCATCGGTAAGATCTGCAAGATGACCCTTTGATTTTGTCAGTGTTTTATCATCATTTGATTTTGCAGCGTCCTTCATTTCTGTTTTTGCGATTATGCTGTCTGCTTCTTCCTGTGTAAGAGTTCCGTTTGCAAGTAGATTTTCGACTGCCTGTTTTGTGATGCCTGTCATGGCTTCTCTTATAGCAGTCATTTGCTCTTCTGTTAGTCCTGATTTGTTTTTCAGTCCTCGTACGTTTTCGTTAATGCTATCAGCCTGTTCCTGAGTTATTGTCCCGTTGGTTACAAGGACTGTGAGGGCCTCTTCATACAGAGTTTTCTTTTCAGATTTCAGAGCTTCAGATTGTTCTTCTGTCAAGTCTGCAAAGTATCCTTTTTCTCTTTTTGATGTTATTGAATCATCTGAAGTTTCTGTTTTGATTTTTCCGTTCTCATTTTCCAATTCTGAAAGAACACTATCTGCTTCTTCCTGTGTCATAGTTCCTTTTACAACAAGATTTGCCACAGCTTCTTTCATGCTTTCTGTTCTAGCCTCATTGATTAGTGTGCGTTGTTCATCACTTATATCAACTCGTGAAGGTTTTTCAATGCTTTGCTCAGTATTTACACCGTTTGCTGTATCAACAGAAACAGAATCAGCTAATGCAAATGATCCTGTACCAGATGCCATAACTAAGGTTAGTACTGCCACAACAGCTGCAATTTTACTTTTTTTCAACTCTATCACATCCTTTGGTTTATTGATTAGGATCTGACAGTTGTCAGTTCCTAATCTGCTTTTAATTTAACCTAAATATGTGATAGTTTTGTGATGTTAGGGTGAAACTTTTAGGTGCTACCAGAAATTTATGGACTTCAAGGAGTATCAACTCTCACTAATAATCCATTCTAGCATATGATAAAAGAGCGTGAAAAACTCTATAAGGAGGAGTATATGGGTTTAAAATATACCATATTAGGCGGAGATAAGAGAAGCTTAGAGCTAGGTAATTTACTGATGAAAGACGGAATGGATGTTTGTATCTATGGCTTCGACAGGTTGCAGGAGCATGAATACGAATCAGTAAATTTAAATGAAGCAATAGAATATGCTGATGTTATTGTATGTCCATTGCCATTTTCTACAGACAATTTAAATGTAAATGCTCCGTTTTCAAGTGAAGTAATTCAAATTGAAAAAGTATTTAATTTGATATCTGAAAAGCAAATGATTATCGGTGGTAAATTCAGTGCGGAGAATGAAAAAATACTGAAGATTAAGAACTTTAAATCAGCCGATTATTTTAAAAGAGAAGAAATGCAGGTTTTAAATGCTATACCGACAGCTGAAGGAGCCATTCAAATTGCAATGGAAGAAACACCTTTCACCATTCATAGTTCCAATGTTGTAGTGCTAGGCTATGGACGAATTGGAAAATCTTTAGCAAAGATGTTGCATGGAATTGGAGCAAACGTGCATGTGGCAGCAAGAAGTTATAGTGATCTTGCATGGATAAAGAACTATGGTTATATTCCGATACACCAAAATGAGCTAAAGACATATTTGCCGAGGATGAACGTTGTTTTTAATACTATACCTCAGATGATACTAAATAAGGAATTGTTAAAAAGCATTGATAGTAATTGTTTAGTAATTGATTTAGCATCAAAGCCAGG
>JAQSYS010000218.1 GCA_029256005.1 Sedimentibacter sp. | reverse complement strand
AGCATGAGAGGCATTCCTATTTTTACGTTCATCAATAAGTTAGACCGTGAAGCTATGGACCCTCTTGAATCAATGCAACAATTAGAAGATGTCTTGGGACTCCCTTCTGTTGCGGTTACATGGCCTATCGGTTGTGGCAAAGAATTTGAAGGAGTTTATGATCGTTTAAAAAACACAATATACCTCTTCAAAAAAAATGAAGAAATACACTTGGATGAAGAGAAAGTTAATTCAAGGAAACTTGATGAAATTTTAAACCCAGTTAATTTAAAAAATTTAAGATATGCTATGGAACTTCTTGACGGTGCTGGAAATGACTTTGATTTGGATTTGGTTCAACAAGGAAAGCTATCCCCTGTATTTTTTGGTTCTGCTCTCGCTGATTTTGGTGTAACAGAATTTTTGGAACACTTCCTTCAAATGTCTCCTCCTCCATCAGCAAGAAAAACCACAATAGGTAAGGTTGAGCCAACTGATGAGGAATTTACAGGCTTTATTTTTAAAATACAAGCAAACATGGATCCTAACCACCGTGACCGCTTAGCATTTTTAAGAATTTGCTCTGGCGAATTTGTAAGAGGAATGAACGTAACACTGTCAAGAACTGGAAAGCAAATGAAGTTAAGTCAATCAACACATTTAATGGCTAACGAGAGAGAAACAGTAGATACAGCATATGCAGGAGATGTTATAGGAATTTATGATTCAGGCAATTTTCAAATTGGTGATACATTGACAAACGGTAAGGAAAAAATATTTTTCGAACCTCTACCTACTTTCCCTCCTGAATTATTCACGAGGGTAAGTGCAAAAAATTCTTTAAAAGGAAAAAACTTTCAAAAAGGTGTTGAACAACTTGCTCAGGAAGGTGCAATTCAGGTTTACAAAAATGAATATAACGAAGTTATCCTAGGTGCTGTTGGTGTCTTGCAGTTTGAAGTTTTTGAATACCGTTTGACCAATGAATATAATACAGAAATCAGGATGGAAAGCATGGACTTTTCTGTTGCTCGATGGGTTAAGACAGACAATCCTGATGACTTGAAGAAATATCAAAATTCAAGATGTATGCTTGTATTTGACCACTATGAAAGACCGGTTTTATTATTTACTAATCAGTATGCGTTAAAAAGCTTCCAGGAAAGAAACGAACAGGTTGTTTTGGTAGAAGCTCTTGATGTTATAGATGACGTAGAAAACCAATAAGATAAAAACAAAAAACCAGACATAAATCTGGTTTTTTTTTTTATCTTTTTATAGCTCCAGAACTCTGTAAAGTATTACTGCCATTTCAGCCCTTGAAATAAAGGCTTTAGGGTTAAGATTTGAATTGCTTCCCTGTATAATGCCTGCCTTGACTAATGTCGCGATAGAAGTCACTGCATAATCGGAAACAGATTTTCTGTCTTTAAAAGCAGATAAATCATCATAATCTCCAGAAGATAATTTTTTACCATCGACCTTCAATGCCCTGTTAACAAGCACAAATGCATCTTCTCTGGTAATACTGGTAGTTGGCATAAATAGGTTATCATAACCCTTAGCAATTCCTAGTGCCTTTGCAGTTGCAATTGCTTTATAATAATAGGTGTCTTTTGGAACATCAGTAAAATTACCATTTGCAGTTGCACTTAAATCCAGTGCGTTATAAAGCATTAATATGAAATCTCCGCGTGTCATATTTTTTGCAGGACTGTAATTTCCGTTGCCAGTACCATTAACTATATCTTCTTCATATAAATAATCAATTTGAGATGCAGCCCAAGAATAGTCTTTAGTCACATCATTAAAGTATATAGATCCTTCAGTCTCAGGCATTGATGCAACTTCTATTTTAATTGAGCCTGTAAATGCTTCTCCATCTAAATTATATCCTGTATATTTTATAGTTACAGTACCGTAGTAATCTTTATATGGAACAAATGTTACCTTTGATAATGAAGGAGAATCATCATAATAGTATTTTGTACTGGATGATACTAAAGAATCATAGTTGCTAGCCGTTGAATAATTGTAATACAACTTTCCGCTGCTGGATGAAGGCAGTGTAAACTTCACATAATCCAGCTCTTCATCAGTGGTATCTTCAGATGCATCATTGAAATCCTCATCATCAAAACGAATTGAAATATCCTCTTTCGTAGAAATATTAATTACATCTGCAACAGGATTTTCCTTTTCAACAGTAATTTTTACCACACCAGTAAATGAATCACCGTCATCGTTATATCCGGTATATGAAATTATAACAGTGCCTGTATAGGCTGATTTAGGAACAAATGTTATACTGTCTAAATCCTCCTCATAATACTTGGTGCCGGAAGAAACCTTCGAGCCGTATCTTGTGGATGATGTATAATCGGTATACATTACCCCGTAGGATGAAGAAGGAATTGTAAATCTAACATAATCTAAGTCTTCGTTTGTTACATCATCGCAAGCATCCTGGAAGTCATATGCTTCAAACGTTAATGGTGTATATGAACCGGTTTCATAAATTATTGGGTCAGCATCAATATCAACTTCTGTAACAGTTATTTCAATCTCACCAGTGTAGTCCTCACCATCATCATTGTATCCAACATATGAAATTATTACTGTTCCGTAATAATCGGAATATGGAACAAATGTTATATCATCCAAATCATTCTCATAATATTTTGTTGTTGATGATACTTTGGAGCCATAAGATGAATCAGAAGCATAATTTACATACAACGTTCCCTTAGATGAAGATGGTAGAGTAAATTTAACATAATCTAAAGATTCCCCTGTTGTATCTTCGCATTCATCAACAAAATCATTTGATTCAAAATTAACAGGAGTATTTTCATATGTAGAATACTTTATTGTACTTGCATCTATTCGATTTTCAATTACTACGATTTTTATTTTTCCGGTAAAAATTTCACCATCTGTATTATAACCATTGAATGGTATAAAGAAATCTCCGAAATATTCGGGATATGGAACAAATGCCATTTTATCAATGCTTGTTTTATTATAATTTGTTCCTGCTGTAACTAATGAACCATAACTGGATGATACATAATCAATATATAGTTTCCCGTACGATGAAGAAGGAAGTGTCGGTATCTTTATATAATCCAATGTTCCGCCTACAGTTTGAGTACAAGCATCAGTAAATTTAGAAGAACTCAATAGCAATATTTTATTTTCTGTTCCATTAAAGGTAATGTCAGATGAGACAGGATATTCCACTTTTATATTTAATACAGCATATCCGCAGTTTGTCTCATTTTCATCATCAGCATAAGCTGTTATTTTATATGATGCTGTTCCAGCGGTTAAAGGTTCAAAAATTAAATTTCCTGATGCAATATCAGTAACAGTGATTCGTGTATCCGGTTTGTAAACACTTCCTTTAAATTTCAACGTACCAACTGAGTTATTTGTTGTTCCTATTGAAATTGAACCCATATCTTCTCCATCATTGCTGTCATAGAAATTAATAAAATCTGAATAATTAAAAACAATATTTTTCTGTAAAGCTGTATTCATTGAAATCGTTCCTGAAAATGTCGGTGCTTCTCCTCTATTGACATTAATATAGTATCGGGTGCTAAATTGTGTTGTTTTATCATCTCCTGTTGTATAAGTATAATATACATCCATTATTGATGATGGACCACCTGTTTCAGCTACTGAACCAGAAGGAAATTCTTTCTGAGTCAACCTGAAATTAGTTGCTGCAGTTAAATTTATATTTGATAAATCCAGAGAGTCAGAGTCATCATTAAATGGCAGAATTATTGTCACATTGTTTCCTTCAACTGCAGTTCTCACAGATTCAGGATGACTGATTGACTTAATAACATACTCACCATTGTCAGCAGCATAAATTATATTCATGGGGCTTAACAATATTGAAGTTATCATTAGAATTGAAAGTAGCATAGAAATTACTTTTTTGAAGTAAATGCTTTTTACCGTACATGACATGTCGTCATTAAGTTTTTTATTCATAATATATCCCCTTATTAAAATTTTTCACTCTAATTAAATATATACCATATTTTAGCAGTTATAACCATCAAATTATGAATAAATGTTAAAGAAGCTGTCTCTTCGAGACAGCTTCTTTATTGATTATTTATTTTGCA
>JAQSYS010000217.1 GCA_029256005.1 Sedimentibacter sp. | reverse complement strand
ATTATATTTATAACAAGTTATTTATAACTATGATTATTCATAGGAGGTGCCAATGAGCAATTTTATTGAAATGTATGGCGAATATTTAAGAGATGAGTCCCGTCAAACAGGTACAGCAGAAAGTATAATATTTCCTAAAACTGAAGATGAAATTATAGCATCAGTAAAAGAATGTGCTTTAACATATACACCCATAACAACACAAGGAGCTTGTACAGGCCTTGCAGCATCTGCAGTGCCTTTTGGCGGTCACATCATTAATTTGAGCAGAATGAATAATGTAACAGGTGCAAGATTTGATGAAGAACAGGGTAGGTTTTTCTTAAGAGTTCAGCCGGGTGTACTGTTGGCAGAAGTAAGAAAATATTTATTAAATAAATCATTCCTAACATTAAATTGGGATGTGGATTCTTTGAAGGCTTTAAAGAATATGGGAAAAAATGAATGGTTTTATTCAACAGATCCTACGGAAACCTCTGCATCAATAGGAGGTATGGTAGCCTGTAATGCATCAGGAGCTAAAAGCTTTAGGTATGGTTCTACAAGAAATCATATTGAGTCTTTAAGGATAGTATTGGCTGACGGAGATGTTCTGAGCTTAAAAAGGGGACAGACATATGCCGAAAATGGCATGTTTAAGCTGAAAACTGAAAGTGGCAAAATAATTTTCGGTGAGTTACCTAAATATGAAATGCCCAATGTGAAGAAAAATACTTCGGGTTACTTTAATAAACCATTTATGGATATGATTGATTTATTCATTGGTTCAGATGGAACGTTGGGAATTATTTCAGAAATTGAAATAGAATTAAATAGAGTTCAAACATCAAACTGGGGTGTTACAATATTCATGCCTGATGAAGATAAGGCATTGGACTTGGTGAGGGCTTTAAGAGGCGAGAAGATTTTCGATCATATGGAAGAATTAAACCTAAAACCATCCGCTATTGAATTTTTCAACAATAAGTCATTAAAAATGCTTCGTCATCAGCAAAGAACAAATACTTCTTTTTCATCAATACAAGAGATTAAAGATAGCTATCACACTGCAATATTTATTGAAATTGAAGGAAATTCAGACCAAGAGATATGGGAGGGTATTGAAGATTTAGGTGCAATCATAGTTGAGCTTGGCGGTGACGAGGATGCAACATGGGTTGCCAACAATTTACTGAACTTAGAGAAACTTCACAACTTCAGACATGCATGTCCTGAATGTGTAAATATGCAAATCGATGAGATTAAAAAATCAAATTCGCAAATAACAAAGCTTGGAACAGACATGTCGGTTCCTGATGATAAGTTAAAAGAAGTAATGAAAATGTACAATGATGATATAGAAAAAAATAAACTTCATGCAGTAATATTTGGACATGTAGGGAACAACCACCTTCATGTAAACATAATACCAAGAAACATGGAAGAATATAAACAAGGAAAAGATTTGTTTTTAGTATGGGCTGACAAAATTGCAGCAATGGGAGGAGCCGTATCTGCAGAGCATGGTGTTGGAAGACTAAAGGTTCCATTTCTAAAAAAGATGTACAACGAAAAAGAGATAAATGAAATGAGAAAGTTAAAAGAAGTATTTGATCCTGAGCAAATGTTTAATAGAGGCACCATCATTCCATACAAGGTAAAGGAGGAAGTGCTATGAAAATAATTGTATGCATAAAACAGGTGCCAAGTACAAATGAAGTTAAGATGGATCCTGTAACCAATACAATCATAAGAGAAAATGTTTCTGCTATAATTAATCCATTTGATACATATGCGATAGAAGAAGCTGTGAGGATTAAGGAAAAGCATGGAGCAGAAGTATATGGTTTGAGCATGGGTATTCCTGCTGCGAAAGAAATGCTAAAGGAAGCAATATCCTTAAGAATTGATAAGGCAATGCTTTTAACTGATAGGAAGTTTGCTGGTGCTGATACATTGGCTACCTCTTATGCACTAAGCAGGGGAGTAGAGAAAATAGGGAAATTCGATATAATAATCTGTGGCAAGCAAGCAACTGACGGCGATACTGCGCAAGTTGGTCCAAGTCTGGCGAAGTTATTAAACATACCATATGCAACGAATATAAGCAAAATATTAGAAATAAAAAGCGATTCAATAAGATGTATGAAAATAACAGATGAGGGGTATGAGGAAATAGAAATAGTGCTGCCTGCTCTCATAACTGTTGTGAAGGAAATAAATATGCCTAGGCTACCTTCAATAAAAAGTATGAAAAATGCCAGTAAAGCAGAAATAGAAGTTGTCACCTTTAAGGATATAGATGCTGATGAAAGCAGATTAGGGCTCATGGGCTCTCCAACACAGGTAAAAAGGACATTTGTTCCTGTTCATGATGTAAATAGTGTTACATTAGAAGGGTCAGCAGAGGATAAGGCTCAAAGTCTGGCTGAAACTCTGTTATCAATTAAATTTTAGGGCGGTGAGTGATGGCAAGCATAAATATTATAAAAGAAAAATGTGTAGGATGTAAAATATGTATTGGCTCGTGCCCATTCGGAGCAATAGAAGTATTAGAAAAAAAAGCAAACATAGGTCAAAAATGTACTCTTTGCGGTTCATGTTCAGAAAGCTGTAAGTTCGGAGCAATAAACTTCATGATGGAACGAGTTGAACGAGAGGACTTTAGCGAGTACAAAGGAATATGGGTTTTTGCAGAACAAAGATATGGTAAGTTAAAGACTGTATCAATTGAATTGACAAGCAAGGCAAAGGAATTAGCAGAAGTATTGCAGACTAAGGTAACAGTGGTTGTTTTTGGAAGTGAAGTAAAGCATCTTTCAAAAGAGCTCATTGCATATGGTGCAGATGATGTTATTATAATGGATGCTGAGTGGCTTAATGATTTTAATGACCATGTGTATGGTGAGTTGATGATAGATTTGATAAAGGAATATAAACCAGAAATTGTGCTTATAGGAGCAACATCAAACGGAAGATCTATAGCGCCATTTATTTCATCCACTTTAAGAACCGGATTGACTGCTGACTGTACAGAATTGGAAATTGATAAGGCTGAAAGGTTGCTTATGCAGACCAGACCCGCATTTGGCGGTAATTTAATGGCAACCATCATATGCCCTAATAGTCGCCCTCAAATGGCAACCGTGCGTCCAAAGGTTTTTAAACCTTCTAATCCTGATTATAGTAAAAAGGGCAATTGTATATTGTTGACAGTTCCTTCTCCAATAGAAGGATTTGTAAAGAAAATAAGGGATATTGATAATGATACAGGGTTAAATTTGACAGATGCAGATATAATAGTGAGCGTGGGAAGAGGAATTGGAAATCAAAAAAACATTCAGCTTGCTCAGGAACTGGCTGATGCTCTAGGGGGAGCTCTAGGTGCTTCAAGGCCTGTGGTTGATTCTGGTTGGTTACCCTACAGTCAGCAGGTCGGACAGACCGGTAAGACAGTTGCTCCAAAAATATATATTGCATGTGGAATCTCAGGAGCCATTCAACACTTAGCAGGACTTGCTGATATAGAAATTATTGTTGCGATTAACAATGATCCTGATGCGCCAATATTTAAGATGGCTAATTATTGTGTTGTAGGGGATATAAAAGAAATTTTGCCTTTGTTAACTGAAAAAATTAAAAACAAAAAAATAAAAAAATAACCTAAAAGGACTGTTAGTCGATTAAGGTATATTTTTTATTGTATAAAAGGACTTTATGGTCCTTTTTTTATGTCTTCTTCTTCAAAAAAACTGTACAGCTGCTCCATCTGTTCGTAGGTAAGCATTCCTACATATCCTCTGATTGCTTCGCCTTTTTTGTTGACTGAAATTGTTGTTGGGTAGGATCTTATGCCATATGTATTAGCTACGTTCATTTTTTCATCAAGCACTACAGTTAACTCAAGATTATTTTCTTTTATAAAATTTTGAACTACTTCTTTTGATTCACCTACATTGACAGCTAATATCAGTAAATCATCTTTATGTTCTGCCTGCAATTTTTGCAAGTCAGGCATTTCAATAACACAGTAACCGCACCAAGTAGCCCAGAAGTTCAATATAACATATTTATCTTTCAAATCACTTAGCTTTATTTTGCTACCATCCATTGTTTCCAGTTCGAAATCAGGAGCCATAATTGCGTCCTTGG
>JAQSYS010000216.1 GCA_029256005.1 Sedimentibacter sp. | reverse complement strand
TGAATATAATTTTACTGTTGTAAAATTATTGTAATAATGATATTATTTAATGCAGTGAAAAATAATAATAGCCAGGTGCGTTATGATAGAAGATATTATAAAAATAGAAAATATAAAATTTAAATATGATAAGGAAGACTCTGTTTTTGCAGTAGACGGAGTAAATCTCAATATTAAGCAAGGTGAGTTTACAGCCATAATAGGACACAACGGCTCCGGAAAGTCTACCTTGGCTAAGCTTATTAACTCAATACTTTTGCCAACAGAAGGCAAAATTTATGTAAAAGGAATGGACACCACAGATGATTCGAAACTGTGGGACATAAGACAGACTGCAGGAATGGTATTTCAAAATCCTGATAATCAGCTTGTTGCTACAATCGTAGAAGAGGATATTGCCTTTGGTCCTGAAAACCAAGGTGTTGAATCTTCAGAAATAAGAAAAAGAGTTGATGATGCATTAAATGCTGTTGGTATGTATGAATACAGAAAGAGACCACCTCACATGCTTTCAGGCGGTCAAAAGCAAAGAATCGCTATTGCAGGAATACTTGCTTTGAATTCTGATTGTATAATTTTAGATGAACCTACTGCAATGCTTGATCCTTCAGGTAGGAAGGAAGTAATGGAAACATTGAGAAAATTAAAAGAAAAAGGAAAGACTATTCTTTTAATAACACATTATATGGATGAAGCAGTGCAAGCAGACAGAGTGGTAATTATGGATAAAGGAAATATTAAGCTGGACGGAACTCCTAAGGAGGTTTTTCGTAACATTGATGAGATAAAAAAATTCGGCTTGGACGTTCCACAGGTTACTGAACTAGCACAATATTATAGACGTGAAGGAACTGGTGGATTTGTTATGTCAATAAAAGCAGAAAACATAAAATATATATACTCAGAAGGTACACCTTTCAAAACAGTTGCGCTAGACGATATAAATATGGAAATAAAAGAAGGAGACTTTCTTGGGATAATTGGACACACAGGCTCAGGAAAATCAACGCTAATACAGCTGTTAAATGGCTTGGAAAAACCAACAGAAGGTACAATAAATGTTGACGGAACAACTGTTGGAGAAGACAAGAAAAAGCTCAGTAAAATTCGTCAGACTGTTGGGCTTGTTTTTCAGTATCCTGAATACCAGTTGTTTGAAGAAACAGTTGCAAAAGATGTAGCCTTTGGACCATTGAATTTAAAATTGAGCCAGGATGAAATAGATAAAAGAGTTAAGGAATCATTGGAGCTTGTTGGTTTTAATTATAAAAAAATAAAGGATGTTTCACCATTCGATTTATCTGGTGGACAAAAAAGAAGGGTTGCAATTGCAGGAGTTTTGGCTATGAAACCAAGCTACCTTGTCTTAGATGAACCCACAGCGGGTCTTGATCCTGCTGGAAGAAATGAATTGTTTGCTCAAATCAAACTGTTGCATGAAAGAGCAAATGTAACTGTTATATTAATTTCCCATAGCATGGAAGACATCGCAAAACTTGTTAATAGAGTAATTGTTTTATATAAGGGAAAAATACATATGCAGGGCACTCCAAAGGAAATATATGCTCAAGCAGAGGAACTGGAAAAAATCGGTCTTGGTGTACCTCAGGTTGCGCAAATTACAAATGAACTTAGAAAAAGAGGCTTTGATATAAAGCAGGATATAATAACCGTAGAAGAAGCAAAAGAAGAAATATTGAGGGAAGTGAGGAGACGACATGTTTAAGAATTTAACTATCGGTCAACATTACCCTGTGGATTCGCCAGTTCATGAGCTTGATCCAAGAGTAAAAATTATTATGACATTTGTTTTTATAATTTCGCTTTTTCTCATAGAGAGCTTTGCCACATACTTGATAGTAGCGGTATTTTTGGCATTTGCAATAAAGCTTTCAAAGGTCCCGATAAAGTTTGTTATCAGAGGATTAAGACCAATTTTGATGATAATTATAATTACATTTATTATTAACCTATTAATGACACCGGGAAAAATTTTATATCAGCTTGGTTTTATAAAAATCACTGAAGAAGGATTAAAGCAAGCAGGTTTCATGGCGATAAGATTGACTTTGCTCATAATGGGAACATCACTTCTAACATTGACGACATCGCCAATAATTCTTACAGACGGAATAGAAGCATTGTTAAAGCCATTTAAAAGATTTGGGCTTCCTGCACATGAGCTTGCGATGATGATGACCATAGCACTTCGATTTATACCTACATTGATGGAAGAAACGGAAAAAATAATGAAGGCTCAAAAATCAAGAGGTGCAGATTTTGAAAGTGGAAATATAATGAGCAGAGCTAAAAATCTAGTTCCATTGTTAGTTCCTTTGTTTATCAGTGCCTTTAGGCGTGCAGATGAACTTGCCATGGCTATGGAAGCCAGATGCTACAGAGGTGGAGAAAACAGAACAAGAATGCGCCAGCTTAAAATTTCTACGGGAGATTATATTGCATCTGGAATATTTGCAGTTTATTTTGCTGCAATAATTATAATAAAGATAAAGATATGGTAAGAAATATAAAGTTAATGATAGCATATGACGGCACTGCCTATCATGGGTGGCAGACTCAATTAGATAGGGCTACAATTCAAGAAACAATCGAACAGGCAATATGTGTCGTAACAAAGCAAAAAGTTAATTTAACAGGTTCTGGAAGGACTGACAGCGGGGTTCATGCACTTGGTCAGATAGCAAACTTTACAGCAGACACAAATATTCCGGAGGAAAAAATAAGAATTGCATTAAATGCAAATCTTCCTAAGGACATAAGAATCATCGAATCAAAAGACGTAGACTTAGAGTTTAACTCAAGATTTGATGCTCATGATAAAACCTACATGTATCAAATATACAATGATAAGGTATGGAATCCATTTTACAGTAGATATTCCTGTTTTGTACCATCAGAATTAGATTTTGAAAAAATGAGAAAAGCAGTAAGCACTTTGGTTGGAACACATGACTTCAAAGGTTTTATGGCTTCAGGCTCACAGGTAAAAACAACAGTAAGAACCATTTATGAAGCAAGACTGATTAAAGAAGATAAGCTTATTAAACTTTATGTGACAGGAAATGGATTTTTGTACAATATGGTAAGAATAATAGCGGGTACTTTGATAGATGTCGGTAAGGGTATTAAAGCAGTTGAATGCATTGAAGAAGCCATAAACAAAATGGATAGAAATCTTCTTGGACAAACAGCTGAACCACAGGGATTGTTTTTGATGAATGTCAATTATAATTAAAAAGTACTTGACATAAAGTGTTTTTTAATATAGAATACTTTAGGTATGATAAGATTGAGATAAAAACCGTTCCAATGCCCCGGAGTTAGGTTTTTTCGATACATTATGATTAAAAATTAATATAATAGTAGAAATACAGGAGGAAACATGATGAAAAGCTTCTTGGCTAAACCTAATGAAGTTAGCAGGGCATGGTATGTCATTGATGCCGAAGGAAAAACTTTAGGTAGACTTGCAACAGAAGTTGCAAAGATATTAAGAGGTAAACATAAAGCAATATACACACCACACGTTGACACAGGAGACTTTGTTATAATAATCAATGCTGAAAAGGTTGTTTTAACAGGAAAAAAATTAGATCAAAAATTATATAGACACCACTCTCTTTATCCAGGCGGATTAAAGGAAACTCCTTATAGAAGATTATTCGAGACTAAACCAGAACAACCGGTTTATCTTGCAGTAAAAGGAATGCTTCCAAAGAATAGCCTTGGAAGACAAATGTTAAAAAAACTTAAAGTATATGCAGGTCCAGAGCACAATAACCAAGCTCAAAAACCACAAGTATACGAGTTTTAAGGGAGGAGGACGATTAGATGGATGCACAATATAGAGGTACAGGTAGAAGAAAAGAAGCTATAGCTAGAGTAAGATTAGTTCCAGGAACTGGAAAAATCGTTATAAATAAAAGAAACTTAGAAGATTATATCAAATATGAAACATTAAGAGTGTTAGTTAGAGAACCTTTAATGATTACTGACACAATGGGTCAATATGACGTTTTAGTAAGCGTACAGGGCGGCGGATACACAGGCCAAGCAGGAGCTATCAGACACGGTATTTCAAGAGCTTTGTTACAGGTAGACAGCGAATTAAGACCTATTCTTAAAAAAGCAGGTTTCTTAACAAGAGACCCAAGAATGAAAGAAAGAAAGAAATACGGTTTGAAAAAAGCAAGAAGAGCTTCACAGTTCAGCAAGAGATAATCAGCTTTTATGGGGACGGTACTCCGTCCCTTTATATTTTAATAATAAAAGAGATTCTGAAAATAATATAAAGAATCTCAAGTGTTTTCTTGGCACCCACTTTAAAAATCAAGTTTTTTTTAGTGACTCCGAGAATGCTATTCGAAAGGAGTTTTTTTAATGGAAAAAAGTAAATATATAACACGAACAGCTTTAATAGCAGCATCATATGCAGCATTGACCTATTTGTTTGCATTTATGAGCTACAATGATATTCAGTTTAGAGTTTCTGAAATATTAGTACTCTTTGTATTTATGGAACCAAGGTATGGTCTTGGATTAGTATTAGGATGTGTGCTGGCAAATTTGGCGAGCCCTTTAGGAATTATTGATGTGGTTGTTGGTTCTTTTGCAACATTTGTTGCAATAATTATTATTGTAACTGTGAGAAAGACATTTGGATATAACAAAAAAGCATTAATATTTGCAAGTCTTGGCCCAGTAATTTCTAATGCATTGTTTGTTGGGATAGAACTGACTTATTTATTTAACACACCATTTTGGCTGAATGCACTTTATGTAGCCATAGGAGAATTTGTAGTTGTAACACTTATAGGAACTGTTGTAATGAATTCAATTATGAAAAATGAAGCTATAGTAGAAAACTTAAAAATAGTTTAATAATCTAGTTTGAAAACTAAATAGATAAATTTTTATAAAAATATGGATATGATCTTTAAAAGATTC
>JAQSYS010000215.1 GCA_029256005.1 Sedimentibacter sp. | reverse complement strand
ACTTTAAGCATAGTAGGCGTTATTTATCACATGTTTACATTAAGGGGTGTATAATGTAAAATAAAATTGAATAAAGTTGTAAAAGAGATTTATGTCTGAAAAGAATTATAGGGGTGAAGAAAAATGAAAAATTTCAAAAATTGGATTACAATGCGAAATTTGAATATGTCACAGAAATTTATTGCTGTATTTTTATTACTTTTTGTTACCCCTACTTTAATTATTGTATTAATATCATACAAAAACTACTCTGCGTCTATCGAGAAAACTACAACAGCGTATGTTTCACAGATTTCTGACGAAATGATGAATAAACTAAATGAATATATGACAGATATGAAAAAAACAACACTAACACCTTATTATATTCCGGACATGCAGTCGGAATTGCAAATTAAAAAGAATAGTTTGAATAAAATACAGTCGATAAACGATTATATTCAGCTTATGAATAGGGATTGGAACAGTAGAAATCTTATTTACATATTTGATAGTTTTGGAAATGTTTTTTATAATATGAAAATTGATGATGTTAGAAATGATATCAGTAAAAAATATAGTGAATTTAAAGAAATCGCATATGCTGCTAATGGTAACCCGGTTGTATTAGGTACCAAAAAAGCAACTGATATGAAGGGGCGAACAAGATATTTTTTAACTGTTGTGAGGAGTATTAAAGATACTTCAAACTATAAACAGGTTGGAATAGCAGTTGTTGATGTAGATATAGATGTACTTGATGGTACGGTTAATAAGCTGGACAGTATAACAAATGGAAAAACAATAATAATAGATCAATCCGACTACTTAATTTATGATAGCTCAAACCAATTTGTAGCTCAAAGATATTCGGATTCTGAAATTCTGAATAAGGCTAAGGATAGTAAAGGAAGCTTCAAAATAGAGCGCAACGGAAAAGAATATTTATGTGTTTATTCAGTATTCCCTGATACAGGATGGAAGTTGTTTGTCACAATACCGGTAGAAACATTATTTCATGACGCTGTTGCAAATAGCAGGTTGATAGCATTAGTAACATTAGCAACTGGGGCATTGGCTATATTTTTCTTCATTTTTTTATCATATTCAATTACCAAGCCGTTAAGAAAGCTGGCATTGCTTATGAAGAAAGTACAAGAAGGAGATATGGAAGTTCAGTTCCATGTCAAATATAATGATGAGGTTGGGATGGTTGCCACAAGCTTCAATCATATGGTTCGGCGGCTTAAGGAATTAATAGAAGAAGTCTATATAACAAATCTCAGAAAAAAGCAGACTGAATTAGATGCTTTACAGGGACAAATCAATCCACACTTTATATATAACACGCTGGAAACAATTCGAATGATTGCGGTAATTCACAGGGTTGACGAACTTTCAGAATTTACCATAGCTTTTGGAAAACTTCTACGATATAGCATTAACCATGTAAATGAAATTGTAACAATAGAGGATGAACTTAAACATTTGGAGAGTTATGTGTATCTACAAAATAAACGGTTTTCAAATAAGTTTTCATTAAATATAAATATTCAGAATTCTTTTATGGATATGAAGACAATCAAGTTGATTTTTCAACCAATTGTGGAAAACGCTATTCTTCATGGATTGGAAAGAGAAAAAAAGCCTGGCTATATAACTATTTTCTCAGAGCAGACGGATGAAATGGTTTTTTTTAAGATTAGTGACAACGGCAGTGGCATTGACTCTGAAAGATTAAAAGAAGTTAACCAAAGTATTGAGCTGGATTCATTAAGTCTGCATACAAAATGTATTGGCTTACGAAATGTCAACGAGAGGATTAAACTGTATTATGGTGAAAATTTTGGACTAGCTATTGAAAGCAAATTGGGTGTAGGGACAGTGGTTACGTTAAAACTTCCAAGAATAAGATGAGGAGATGTTGCTGTGCTAAAAGTTGCAATAGTAGATGATGAAGAACTTGTCCGCCGGGGGTTGGAAATTATTATATCTGAAGCAGGACGGAACTATAAAGTTGAAGGATGTTATGCTGATGGAGCAGAAGCTTTTAAAAAACTGTTAAATGCGGATGTAGATGTATTAATAACTGACATACGTATGCCGGAAATAGATGGGTTGGAATTGGTTAAGGCTTTGCACGATATGAATATTAATATTCCAAGTATTATTTTAACCGGCTATAATGATTTTGAATATGCAAGGACAGCTTTGAGGTATGGCGTTGAAGATTTTCTGCTTAAGCCGGTAGATCATAATGAGATGTTTATATGTCTAGATAGAATAAAAATAAGAAAATATGGACCGCAATCTGCAAGTGATTATGACAGTAATCAAGATGGATCTGCTAAGAGAGTCATCAATGAAGTTAAAAAAATAATTGAAAATGAGTATTTTGGTGATTTAAATCTCACAGAGATTTCAAAAAGAGTTTATCTGAATCCAAAATACTTAAGCAGACTTTTTAAAAATGAAACAGGGATTAATTTAACCGATTACTTGATTTATGTTAGAATAAATAAGGCAAAGGCATTATTTAAAGATGATTTTAGTTTAAAAGTTTATGAAGTTGCTGAAATGGTAGGATATCCGGATTCGAATTTTTTTAATAAACTGTTTAAGAAGACAGTTGGTATTACACCAAAAAAATACTGCGAGCAAATCACAGACAAATCGGCTATTAGTATCAAGCATCTATAGGTTAATTCCAGATTTGGGTGATGGTGGCAGTTTTGATGGCTTTATGCATTTATTTATTGAGAATGATAAACAATTAATAAAGTATTATAAATAATAGCCAAGGCGTGTAATGAGTCTTGGCTATAGTTTTCTTAGTTAGAGTATAATTATTATTGGCAAAAGGATAAAAATAGGAAGTAGAGAAAATCCCTACTTCCCAAACATACAGTTTTTCTTTATGATGTTAATTGTCGAGAAAAACACGAAAGAAGGCTGTATGATGAACACTATTGTAACTGAAAAGATGATGTCATTCAAGGACTTAGAGAAAAAAGTTTTCGATTATGTATGCGAAGTTGGTCAGATGATGATCCAGACCATTCTTGAAAGTTATGATGAACAATTACGAGAAAACCGTAATAAGAAAGAACTTCGATGTAAAGGAACGCGCCAGACATCTATTAAAACCATTCTGGGCGAAGTTGAGTATAAAAGAAATGTATATCAAACAATAGATGAAGAAGGGCATAATGCTTGGGTCTACCTGTTGGATCAGGAAATGCAGATGGATAAAATAGGATTGATTTCTACGAACCTTGCTGAAAAGATAGCAAATGTGGTGACCAATAATTCTTATCATACAACAGCTGAGATTATTAGCAGTACCAGCGGTCAGACCATCAGTCATGGCGGAGCGTGGCTATTAGTACAGAGATTAGGTGAACGCATTTCAGAAGAAGAAACAGCCAGGGTAAAAGAAATGGATACAACCGGTGGAAAGGGTACAAAGGAACTCAAACTGCTTTTTGAAGAAATGGATGGTGTATGGCTTAGGATGCAGGGAAAAGGTCATAAAAAGGCACCAAAGCAAGAAATGAAGGTTGCCACCATGTATGAAGGCTGGAAAGATGACGAAAAAAGCTGCAGCCAATTATGCGGGAAAACCCTGATAGCAGGTATGGAAAAATGTGATGAATTTCATTCAAAGAGAGAGGCAAGGATTAGAAGCATATATAATGCTGATGAAATAGAAATAAGAGTATTAAACGGAGATGGAGGGAGTTGGATTAAAGAACCCTACGAACCAGAAGCTGTGTATCAGCTGGATCGTTTCCACATCCAGCAGTGGATAAAGAAAAAGATAGTGCCACAGGAAGTCCAAAAAGAAATCAACCGACTATTTGAAGAAGGCAGATACGATGAAATGTTTGAATATATCAGTATTTACGCAGACAGTGTAGAAAGTAATGATGAGAAAGATAAAAGCAGCAAGAAAGCCAAAGAACTTTATGAATATCTGAATAATAACAGAGAAGGCCTCACACCATGGCAAAAACAACGGAATGATTATCCGGAGGCGCCGAAAGGGATTGTATATAAAAACATGGGTGTACAGGAAAACCAAAACTGCACAACCATAACCCTGAGAATGAAGGATGGACGAAGAAGGTGGTCAAATAACGGAGCGAACAACATGGCAAAATTACTCACCTGTCGTGAGAA
>JAQSYS010000214.1 GCA_029256005.1 Sedimentibacter sp. | reverse complement strand
ATAATAAACTAAAGCAATTTAATGCTTGAATATTTGTTTTTATGGAGGGTTCAAATTTTATGACAGGTACTGTTAAATGGTTTAATTCAGAAAAAGGATTTGGGTTTATAACAAGTGATGCTGGTGATGATGTATTTGTTCATTTTTCAGCAATAAATTCTCAAGGATTTAAGTCGCTTGAAGAAGGCCAGAAAGTTGAGTTTGATGTTGAGAATGGACAGCGTGGTCTACAGGCGACAAATGTAAGATTATCTTAAAACTCATCTACAAATAAGGCACCAATGTGTGCTAAAATATGAAAAGGTTCCGGAAGATGAAAATCTTCCGGAACCTTATTTTTTAAAATTTTATTTTGCTGGAAGAACCAATTTCTGACCGATGCTGATTAATGCAGGGTTTTCGATTGAATCTTTATTTAGATTGTAAATTTCCATATAGCGAGTTCCATTGCCAAGGTGAGCCTTTGATATGTTCCATAAGCAGTCACCTGAAACCACTATATAAATTGTTTCTGTTGTAGGTTCGGCAACTACAGGTTCAGTTACAACAGGTTTTTCAATAATAGGCTCATTAGGAACAATTATTTCCGTCGAAAGATTCTTTTTTAATTTTGTAATTTGTTCAGAAGTCATTCCACCTGAAAGCAGGTAGCTCTCTGCAGCCGAAGCTAGGTTTGATTTTTCTAAATCATCAGTTCCTGCAATAACCTTAAGCATTGAAAGCACATCTTGAGATATCAGATTGTATTTGTCAGTCCCTGATTCAACACCATAGTAATTAATATAACTTTGCATGTAGTCTTTAACTATTTCTTCTTTTGAGGAACCCATTAGAGCTTCAACTAATGCTGCGAAGTATCCTGCACGGTCCTTGCCTTCTGTACAGTGGAACAAATACGGACCATCATTTTCCGACATAAATACTAAGCCTTTAACAATACTTGACTTGAATTCTTCAGAAGCAAATGCGAGTCCCATGTTCAATGGAAGCACCTTGTTGTTTTTATATAAATTTGCATAATATGGTGAAGCGAAGCCTTCTGCTTTTATGTATGACTCAATGTTTTCAGCAGAATCTGCAAGATTTATAACAGTGTTTATATTGACAGATTTAATCAAATTATCAGAATAAGAGGCTCTTCCAAGTTCATTGTTAACCGGACTTGAGCTTCTGTAAAGGATGTCTTGAGCAATATTGCCTGTTGTAATGTTTCTGAAGTTAGCAAATTCCTCATCAGATGAATAATCAGCGCGGTCGTTAGTTCGCTCAAGTTTTCTGATTTCATATTGAACCTTGTATGCTTCAGGACCGGTAAGCATAATTGTCACCTTATCGCCAACCTCAACATCAGCCACTAGGTTCAGTTTGCCATAGTTGATGCAAACTGCTATGTTAGTATGACCAGGATATGCGCGAACCAGCGGATTTCCGCTGTCAACATAATATCCATCCAGGAATGGTGCTTCAAGAACAAAACCATTTTCAAAAACAGCTGTTACCATATCACCTGTTTTAAATCCAACCTTGTAAAAATTTTCTATTAAAACATCAGTTGAGGCATGGCCATATTTTTCTATTTCAGTAACTATTGCAGATACATTTGGAGTTTTATAAGCTGAATCTGTTGATAATTTTGATTTAAGGGATTTAATTTCTGCTGATGTCATACCTATCCTTCCAAGATAATTATCTGCAGCTGCTGCCAAATCAACTCCTGAGATGTCAGAGCCTTTTTCCAAGCCGCATACAACTGTTGTCAAAGAAGCCATAATATTGCTGTCAGCTACGGAAATGTATTGCTCGCTTCCTTCTTCAAGTTTATAATAATTTTCGTATGTTGTCATGTAATCAGCTACAACCTCATCAAGAGTAGCGCCCATCAGACATTCCAATAATGCACTTGCAAAACCAGCACGGTCTTTTCCTTCTGTACAGTGAATAAGGTATGGTCCATCATTTTTACTCATGAAACGAAGACCTTCAGCTAATTTTTTGCCAAAATCCTGTCCTGAAATATCAACACCCATATCAAGAGCTATAACATTTCCAGTTTCATAAAGAGAGATATAATAATCAGAAGCAAAACCTTCTAATGCAGCATATGTCTTGATTTCATCTTCTGAATCAGCAAGATTAATCACGGTATTTATTCCAACTGCTTCGGTTAAGTTGTCTGCAAAAGATGCTCTTCCTAACTCGTTATTTACAGGGCTTGAACTTCTGTATAAAACTGCAGGATTTATTCCTGTTGTTACAATGCTTCTAAAATTAGCAAAAATTGAGTCTGTTGAATAATCAGATCTTACATCTGTACGTTTAAGCTGACGAATAAGATATTCTGCCAAGTATCCTTCTTTTTCTGCCATTGAAAATGTTACTGTATCTCCAACATTTGCATTGTATGTTGTTGAAAAGTTACCCATGTTGATAGCAACGACCAGTAGGTTGTTTTTCTGGTCATCACGTACCACAAGACTTCCTGTGTCTACATCGCTGTATGATGTGCACAAAGGTATTTCTAGAACGGTATCGCCTACTGTAACCTTTAACATGTCGCCTAATTTGTAATCTGCATCATATAATGCTTTAGGTTCAATATCCATTGTAAGGTTACCATATTTTTGAACTTCTTTAACAGTACCTGTTACATTGGCATAATCTTCTACTGCATAGGCTGTAATAGATAGTGAAAATATCATTACAAAAGCCAAAAGCAGTGAAATAAATTTTTTCCCTTGTTTCATATTACCCTCCTCATAAGATAAATATTTCAATGTCGGTTGTTAATCTCGACAATACATATTATAGCACTTTATGTAAATTAATACCATATTAAACCAAAAAACATAATTGATGATTATTATAAATAAAGATAAAATGTCACAATAAGAAGCAGCCACTTGACTGCTTCTATATTGGCATTTATTTTCAATAAGGGATAAATCAAATATCTACTGATAGATTTTTAAGCACTATTCTAAACCAAATAAATAATATTATTCCTTTTAAAATTGATGATATAGTTATACTTATCCATATCCCTGACAATCCTAATACAGTTGATCCTAGTATCATAGCAGCAGGAATTCTCAAAGCATTTAAAACAATTCCATTAATTGTAGGGGGTAAAGTTCTTCCTAATCCATTAAAAGCTCCTGTTGTTCCTATTTCTAAACTCATAAAGAATTGAGATAATCCAAGGATTCTTAAGTAAATTATGCCTTCCTTGATTGCAACAGGATCATCAGGAATGAATAATTTAAACAAAATCTCAGCACCAAAGACTAATAAAATAGTTGTAAGTATACCGATACCACCTAAAATCTGAATTCCTTGTTTATACCCTTCTTTTATTCTTTCTATTTTCCTTGCACCATAATTTTGTCCGGTAAATGCTGAAATTGCTGATGAAAATCCATCTGCCGTCATCCATGTGATTGATTCGATGTTAGAACCTATGCTTTGAACAGCAACTGCAACAGGTCCAAAACCGGCAATAATTCTTGTGATAACCATGTTTATGGATGCATGGAGCCCCATTTGAAGAAACGGTGGTATTCCGATTTTTGCAATTTTTTTAATATATACTAATTCAGGTTTTATAAATAGTTTGATATGAGAATAAATAGTATTGTTTCTTTTTCCAGTCGTAACAAATATTAAAGTAACAAATAGCTGTGAAAGTATTGTTGCTAGAGCAGCTCCTTTTATTCCCATAGATGGTATTGGACCAAGACCAAATATTAATATGGGGTCAATAATAATATTTGCGATTAAGCCGGTTGTATTTGTTTTAAATGGAGTTATACTATTGCCGGAACTGTTCAGTATTGCTGAAAAAATTGGGTTTAAGAAATGAAAGGTTATTCCAATTGCTATTATGGTCAAGTATTCCACAGCCATTTTTATAACATTTTCATCCTGAAGATTAAAAAACCCTATTATTTGATGCCTGAATGTTAGTAAAAATAATGAATAGGCTAATGCAATAACGAAGTCAAGCTGGAAGCCATTTGAAATGTATAGTTCCTGCAGCAGCAACTGCTTTTGTTGAGAGTCTTCCTAACCAAATTATATCAGTCAGATTGTATGCCATTTGAATAAAACTGGTTCCCATTATTGGAAGTGCCAATCTTACCAATGTGCCTCGAATTTTTCCTTCTGTTAAGCTTATTTTGTCGTTCATGATAATCCCTTCTGATAAAAATTATATAATTAGTGTAACTTAAGATACTGATTTGTACAAGCTAAATGTTAGTGGATTTACAAATACAAACCTCATAATATCACTGGTAAACTTTAATGATGATATGTAATTTTATATTAAAAATCAAAAATTCATGTTATAATATTAAATAACGGAATAATATACTTTAAGGAGTTTGTATGTCGATAGATAGAAATAAAATTAAGATAACTGAAAAGGCGCTTAATTATCT
>JAQSYS010000213.1 GCA_029256005.1 Sedimentibacter sp. | reverse complement strand
ATTTTCAATATGTATTTCATTTATATTGCAATCTGTTAAATTTTCCTTGACCATATTCCACAATAAAAGTGTGTTGGATGTTTTGTAGTTGCTTGAATGAAGTGTTAATATCTTTGGACCACTAAGTTTAGCTGGTTTGAAATTCATCAATTCTTCAACAACATGTCTGCTTTCTTCAAAACACAATTCCTCTAGACTTAAATGAGGAGCCCTTTTTTGTTGTGTATTATAATTATTTAAGGAGCCAGTAGCTTCAGATATAGGTCTGCCAGGAAACATGCACCCTGCCATATTAGCATATAATATTGTTTTTCTGGCTACATCTCTAGAAAACAATTCATTGTTTGAATTAACTATTACACTACCATAAGAATCCTTCAGAAAAAATGAGCCTCCCTTTGCTATTTTATCAAGGATTTTATAATGCTCAATATTAATTCCTGTTTCTCCCAACTCAATAGCAAAAATAATTTTTTTGCTTTGTAAACAAATTATTTCTTCGCATGATTTTAATATTTGTATATCATAACCTTTTGTTGAATAATCTAGCATCTTCTGAAGTCTTTCAGAAATTTCTCCCGGCATCAAAATAGTTATTGTTTCCAAGACATCTCCCCCAAAATATGAAAGTCAAACAATTTACAAATAATCCTAAATTTGATTAGAATTCTATGCTAAAGTTTTTTAATGTTTCATATGTGTTTTTTATTCTGTCATAAAGGCCTTCTGGCATTTGAATCTTTTCTACTTCAAGTCCTGATTCAATATTTCTGTTTTTTACCCCCATAAAAGCCCCTCCAATATAATTGGAGCTATAATGCCATTTCCCTTCTAACGTATACACTATCGATATAGCGCCAGAAGACAATGCCGGTGCTATGAAAGGCTTATATCCTGTCTTTCTGACCTCAAGATTTGCTTCAACTGCAAGTCTTGTCAATTCCCTAGACAAACAATCATCATAATTAATTATGCTGTTTGCTATAACTAGATCATTTCCGTGAGGTCCGTATGCCCTTCCTTCTGTTAAATAAGAGGAATATTTATCATGCTTCTTAGCATAATAAGTTGCTCTAGCATTCATAACTCCAAGACCGTATCCTTTAATTTGTTCAGGGGCAAGTGCTCCTCTACTTTCTTTTAAAACGGTAGCACAAAGCAAATCTACTGGGTCAGAAACTACTGCAAAAATGCCCTTAAACCCTTTTTCAGCCGCCATTAGGGCATATTCTTTTATAAGCTTAGCGTTTTCTTCAAATTGTATCATTCTCACATCGATGTTTTCTTGACCAACTGGCGGTACTCCCTTAGATGCACAAAACACAAACATATCACAGTCAAAAAGCTCATTTTTTTCAACTCCATGCACCTCTGGCAATGTATCAAACTCGAATGGAAATGATGTCTGATTCATTTCATATTCCCATCTTTTAATTTTATCATTACTTCTGTCAAATATTCCAATAGAGTCTATAGAATTTCCTCCCAGTAGCTTTAGACCTATTAACAAAGTACTTCCAACATCACCCAATGCTAGAAGATTTACTTTCTTCTTGGCCTTTTCTTCCATAAAAAAGCAATCTTCATAATTATTGTAATCAGTATTAACAGCTTTAACTCTATTAAGGTTAATTATTTTTATAATGTTATCAGAAATATCATCAATGTTATCACACGGCTCTTTTATTCTTAAAAAATCAAGATTTTCTTCAGTAGTAAACAAATCTTGCACACAAGTCAAAGCATATGACCTTTTTGATTTATTTCTATCAATTTTATACAAAAAATATAGTTCATCTAAATTATCAGGAATACAATTGATCCTTTCAAATTCATAATTATCTGAAAGTGAAAACATATATTTTTCCTCATACTTGTAATAAAACATTATTTTATAATCCTTTCAAGTTTTATCAACATTTCAATGCTTGCATCCATGAAGCTTGATGCTTCCTTGTTTAAATCATAATATATATTGTCTCCCATATATGGCAGTCTTGGTGATATTAACACCTCTCCAAGCCTTTTTACAGTAAGTTTCTTTTCAAACAATTCCTGATACTCTGCTTCTAAAGTTTGTAAAATTAATTTTGCATTTTCTAAGCTAATCATTGACAAATTATAGATTGCTTCATTTGTTGCTTCTCCGATGTACATTGGAGAATAATAAGGAAGAATTAAATTAATTGAAGGTATCAAATTTAGCATATTATCATTATTAAGCCACATTCCATCACCGCCAAGAAACGGATACATGAGGTTTTCATTAAACCATATTCTTAAGTTAGGTATGAAGTATGCACAATCCGCATCTCTACCCTGTATATCCATCAAATCCTTGCCTCTTCCAGACATTATACCTACGATTATCTTTTTAACCTCAATATTGTTTCTTTTCATTATAGGATCAATTTCTTTTATTCTGTATCCCTTATGCAAAAGGTCATCCACCAGTATTACAGGCTTTTCAAATGATTTCAATGTCTTAACCTGTATTTCTATCGGTGAATAAAACGGATATTCAGTTATTTTAAATGTCCTTGCATCTGTAGAATAAACCTTCTCAGTATGTAGGGATTTAGTAACAGTATTAGGAACAACCATTCCCTTCAAGATATTTCCGAAAGGAACACACATGTTTTCCCCAAGTACTCTCGGCTGCTGCATTTCATTGCTTACATTATTCATATCACATATCTTATTGATAAGTGTCTGATTTATCATATCATTGTCAATCGATAATACCAAGGAACCGGGGTAAAGTTCTGTCATTGACTTTTGCAATCTCTTTCTGGCATTTGCAATTGCTTCGTGAACCTTTTCATTAGTATTCAACGGTTCCTTAATGAAACTTTCCATATTTAAGGTCAAACAAATTGGGAATTTCATGTCAACCGCATAGACTGATTTGTTGATACCTTCATCTTTAATTTCACTAAATCCTTGCAATACAAGTGTTTCTAATACCGCTTCAGAATTCATATTACTCATGATATTGTAATATACAGCATAAGTAAAATCATTTTTCAAGCAATATGCAAGAGTTTCTGTCAAAATTATTTGTTCCATATTATCGTATAATTTACTTGGATTAATAAATATTCCGTCAATAACTATTATTCTGCCGGCTGTCTTTTCCCTAACATAATTGGCAATATATTGACTTTGAAATTCGCTATATACCTCTGAGGATCCTATTTTGTGGAAAGCTGAGAAACCAATTAATTTGTTTGCATTTTTTGAATCTCTGATAACTAATAGCTTAATTTTCTTCGAAATTAGTTGCTCTCCTATATTTTCGTACAAATTTGTATGCATGAAAATATAATGACCAATTTCATCAACAATATTTTGACTCAAGTCTTCAATTATTTCGATTGTAAACGGTTTAGCCTTCAAAACACCTTTATCCAATGGTTCTCTTGTGTAGAGGTTTCTATCGTATATGAAGCTTTGAGCAAGTGAATCAATTAAGTTTGAAACATCTCTGTTATTGTCAATATTGTCTCGTATTTGAGTGGAACTTATGTCTTCAAGATACAGTGGAAGCTGCAGCTCTACAAGTGAACCCTTTATTCTGTTTTTTGCTTCTTCTGCTCTTTTTACAGATGCAGGAGACATATCATCCTGTGTCCTTTTAAAAACTATGTGGTTAAAGCCGTGTATTGAATACTTTGTCGGTCTTGCCTTATAAGCAGTCGCATTCTGCAACACATCGCTTCCAACTACTATATATACATTTTTTTCATGGAACAATTCTTTCAAAGCCTTCAAATCATTTGAATTGGTTAGGTTTATAGGCACATCATCAGGAAACAAAAACACACCCAATTCATCAGCTATTGACATATTTATTATCTGCCTTCTTATCATACGCGGTTGAACCTTTTTAGACCATGAAAATTCATCAACAGACAAATAAACCTCATAGCCAAGATTTCTAATTGCAGTTACAATTCCCTTGTGGCTCAGTGAAAAAGGATCAAACGTACCTGGAAAAAACGCGATGTTTTTGCTTACATTAATTTCAAAATCCTTATAATAAAACTCATAATCACTTATGAATCTATATATATGATTGAATGATGATGAGTTGTTGAAAAAAAACAAATCACCCAGTTCCTTTTCGTTTATAAGATTTAATAGCTTTTTATAAATCAAAAGGAATATTTTATGCTTTTCT
>JAQSYS010000212.1 GCA_029256005.1 Sedimentibacter sp. | reverse complement strand
TACAGGAATTACATATCTGTCATTTCTCATGGTAACTAAATCTTCCTGTAAGTATTTCTGAATTGTTGATGAACTTACAATTTGATTTATTTTATTTTTTATTGCATTTTGTTTCAAATGTATTTCTCTTCTTATACGCTTAAGTTCCGGACTCGAGTCATCAGCTATTTCTTCTTCACTGATTATTATGCTGTATATTTTGTCTTCTATTTCCTTATCAGTATATATGCTCTGGCAAAGATTTTCTAATATTTCATAACTTCGATCTTCCTTGTTATTTAAAAGCACATAATTCTTAATAAGTCTTGCTGCTCTAAGTGTGTCGGCGCAGTTTAAAAGACCTCGTAAAGAAATTATGCCTCCAACAGAACCTCTTTTCACATAATCCTTTACATCAGTTACTCCTCCAAGTGGGGGAGAGCCTTTTTCAATTATTATTGAAAGAGCTTCTGATGTTTGTTTTTGCTTGTATTTTACTCCTTCCAAATCTGATGAAACATCTAGTTTCATAACTTCCTTTTTCCCATTAGATGTTTCAGCATAATTTGAAAGTCTTTCGATAATCTTATCAAATTCCAATACTGCCTTTGATTTTTGTTTCATAATTTACCTCTTATTTTTACGTTCTAAAATGAATTATAAAAGAACGTAATACATACCCTTTATTATAGTATATTTTTCAGGTAGTGTCCTCTAGTAAAGTTGTTTTCAACTAACACGTTTGCTGTCTGGACTCCGTTTATTTCACAATACATTGCATCAATAATCTCTTCTGAATTATCCAGCCACTTTGTATCCACCATGAAGTATTCAATTTTTGCTCGAACAAAATCATCCACCTTGCCTATTAGCGTCAATGGTACACTGTTGTAAATATGAGTCAGTCTATTTTCTCTTTCCACATTAAAATAAACTCCCTTTCTGTCCTTTAATGCATAACTGTTTTTATAGCTGCATTTCTCACAGTCTTGGATGTTTTTACAGTTTTTTATCAATGACATCGGGCAGTTTTTCATAACCATGAGCTGTACAAATTCATGTGCTATAATCTCAGACTTAAGTGAAGAATGTTTATTAATACTTTCCATATCACGGATATTGGCTTCAACAGAAAATGTAAATCCACCAGCTCCTCTTTCTTCTAACAAATTCGCAGAAAATGTATTGATAATATTGAAAAACGGACCACAGTGAAGCTTTAATTTGCTGTTTTCTTTGAAAAAATAATAGCTACCTACATTGTTTACACATACTCCATCGAATAATTCTTCATAATGTTTCATGTTGCTTTTAAATAAATTATACTGCTCTTTGGAAATTATATTAGGAATCCACAAATACTTTTCCTCAATATTTATATTATTAACTAATTCTATATTTAAATCATATGGAATATATATTCTTTTAACCTTTACATTATCAGCTAAATAAAATTCATCATTGTTGTTTATTTTTAGGCTTAGTTTAGGCTGATTGAATTCATTCATGTTTTTAAATGAAAATATCTCATCACGAGTAATGCCATTTATTTTCTTTCTGTCATAATAAACAGCTCCTTTAGCATATAGCATCTCTGTTGCAGCTCTTCGAAGCTGATTCAAAGTACTTTTTCTGACAAATACATCTTCATCTAATGAAATTTCAAGGCTGTTTAATTCATAAATGCTGTTTCCAAGCTTATTTAACTGCTCGTTAATCATATCCTTTGTTACAGCATTTTTAATGCTTGTTTCGCATGCTTCTTCACTATTTACAACAACAGTATTTTTTCCGTCAAATGCCTTTAGAACAGCTTGCTCCCCGATCTTTAAAGAGAGGGTGAAGTCAATTTTTTTCCTTCTGAAATCAGAAAACTCTTGAGTAATGTTTTTTACTTCTTCCTGGATTTCCTCAATATTTTCTCCCTTTACTCCTGAGCTAGTTTTTGCAAGCATCTCATCATCCTTAGATGGCTTAAGATAACCGTTGGTGTATCCTCTGCTAAATGTTGCTATTGCTCTTTTTTCCAATTCTTTATAATCAGATTTTTTACCTAGATAGTAATCATCTATAATTTGTCTGTAATATTCTACTACTGCAGAAGTAAATTCAGGTCCTTTCATTCGACCTTCAATTTTAAATGTCGTAATACCTGCCTCAATAAGCTCTGGTATTGTTTCACCGGCAATAAAATCCTTCAAACTTAAAACTGGCACAACACCAAATTCCTCATTTTCTTCTTTGTTTTCTTTATCATAAAAACTATAGCTCAATCTGCATGGTTGAGCGCATTTTCCCCTGTTGCCACTTCTTCCACCAAGAAAACTAGACATGTAGCATTGTCCGGAGTAACAGGTGCACAACGCACCATGAATGAATATCTCTAAATTCGTATCAGTGTTTTTAACAACCGTCTTCAGATGCTCCACAGAAAGTTCTCTTGCCATTATTACCTTATTTACATTATAATGCTCATAAAATTTAACTCCATATTCATCATATACTGCTGCCTGAGTACTGATATTAACAGGCAATTCAGGAATAAACTTTTTAATCAAGTATAGCATTCCCATGTCCTGTACAATTACAGCATCAACATCATTTTCATATAGAAAAGCTGCATAATTAAGTGCATCCACAATTTCAGTATCTTTTAATACAATGTTTAACGTTACATAAACTTTAACATCCTTGTTGTGTGCATAGGCTATTATAGATTTCATTTCCTCGTTGTCAAAATTTTGAGAGTTATATCTTGCGTTAAATAGCTTACCGCCAAGATACACTGAATCTGCTCCACTGTTAACTGCAGCATAAAAAGATTCGATGCTTCCTGCTGGTGCCAAAAGTTCTACTCTTTGTTTCATTTTTTCTCCTGTTTTAAAAAAGAACGCGAATGCGTTCCTAATATATTTGTATTTTTAAGCACTTGCAATCTGAGATTATACTTTACCATTTATAATGACGACATGTCATCATTTAGATGTTTCATCCTCAAGAAGTTCCAATAGCTCTTTGTTATCTTTTTTGAGTTTTTCAATTTCCAATTTATTTTGAAAATTTTCAGCTTCTTTACGATTTAATTTTTCTTGAATTTCATTTATGCTGTTGATAAGATTTTCCTTATCATTGTTTGTTTCTAACAGCTCTTCAAGATATTTTTCTTTTTCATCATTTATCAATTCATACTTCTTTTTTAATATCTCTGCATTATTTTTATAATCTGCAACGCTTCTTTCTTTATTAATGATAATTTCTTCTTTTTCCATTAATTTATTCTGTAGCGCATTAATTTTATTGTTTAATGACTCGATATCCTGTTGCTTTGATTCAATCATCATATTTAATTTTTGATGATCATCATTTATATTGTATATCCTCTGTGTTTTGTCATCATTTGAATTTTTCAGTTCACGTATTGTTTTTTCAAGTTGTACTACTGTCTGCTCTCTTTCGTTAAGCTTAAGCTGGAGCTTTGAAATTCTCCCATTTAAGCTGCTTTTAGTATTGTTCATGAAGTTGATTTCCTTTGTGAAGTTTTCACGTTCATTTCTTAACTCTTCGCATAATTCATCTAATTCTTCATTTTTAGTTTTTAATTCATTTATTAGAATTTCGCTTTTTAAAAGCTGTTGCTCCTGCTCAGAAATTTTATCCTGTAGCTTAGAAATTTGAGAATTTAAATATTCCCTATCACCGTCTCTTGCCAGAAGCTTTTCACGATATCTTTCCTTTTCAATCATGGCCTCTGAAGATTTCGCAGTAACTTCTTCCTTTTCTAAAACAGCCTTTTCTTTCTCATCCTTTAAAAGCTGAATTTCATCGCATATCTCTTTTCTATAATCATTGATTTCATTAGTTAGCTTAATATATTTATCAACAATGATAAAGGATGATAAAATCAATTTGTCCATTTCATTGAATCTTTTATTTGCGTTTGCTATTGTGTTAATCTGATCGTTTATTATGGTTTCTATATTTTTAACGTATTCGGGACTTTCATCAGTCTTGACATTGTACTTTTTATCACCAATAACTATCTCTATTTTATTCATCATCAAATCCCCTTTATTTTTTCTTTTGATTAGAATGATTTTATAATACTCTATTTTTATGTATAATAATTTCAATTATATATTTATATTAAAGTATAATACTTAAAATTTCAATAGGAAATAAAATTTTTTAGCTCATTATTTTTATTAA
>JAQSYS010000211.1 GCA_029256005.1 Sedimentibacter sp. | reverse complement strand
GTAAACTAGAAGTATAATTAAAATTCCATTTTTGTAGCTCCCCAAATACTCTTTGGGTATGCTAAAAGAAAATCTGAAACATAGCGATAAAATATATGCAGCGTTTATTAGTACACAATCAATTATTATTAATAATGGAATTCTCCATTGCTTCAACGTCTTCAATTTATCCCCCCAAAACTTATTTTAGTAAAATGTATTAAAATGACTTCTTATATTATATAAGTAACCATCTTTGGTTTCAAATTACATTTATTACTTAATTTAGACACATTGTTACAAATAACCATATTATCGAAATATTTAGCGCAGTCTTTTAAAAAGCTATTCTATGGATTAATTGGCTTGTGACACCATCTTTGAAGTTAACACAACTAGCCTCCAGCACTATTCATCATACTTATTTAGAATTTAATATTATGTTAATTGTCGATTTAAGAGTAAAATTAACGAAAACTTTTTCACTTCTTTGTTACCTAAATTTAATTTATTACGCTAAATCAATTTATCATAATTCTCTTTTTTTTCCAATAAACTTGGCTTGAAACATAATTTATATATCGTAAGCTAAAACTTTCATTTGTTTTTGCTTCTTTATGTCCCTAATTTAAGCTTTTGCGATTTGTAACAGCTTTTTCAGGACATTTTTGTTGCTTTATTTTTTATTTTGATGCTATATTAGAGAGAACTTAATAAGCTAAAAATAAAAATGACCTGCAGCTGCAGGTCATAATCATATTTTTACCCTATTTATTATTGATTACAAGTTCTTGTATAAAGTTTTGAGCTATTATCCTTGTGTTCAAGGATAGATTGTTGTATTTCTTATCTACTATTTCTCTAACTGTTTTTAATCCTATTCCTCTATGGGCTCCTTTAGTTGAAAAGTTTTTTTCATATATTCTGTAAACAGGTGGAGTATCTTTAGTGCATGAGTTTTTTATGATAAAAATTGTTTTTTTATCACTACGTACCGCAGCAATATATATTAATTTTTCTTCAGTTAGTATAGTCCCTTCTATGGCATTATCTAGCAGAATGCCCATGATCCTGCATAGGTCTATGATTTTTACAGAGGTTGTATTTATATCTTCCATAATCTCTATATTAACTGTCAGTCCAGCAGCTTGAGCTTTAATAACCTTTGAAGAAATTAATGTTTTTAGTGGACTTATCTTTATATACTGAAGCAGCATGTAGGATTTGTCTCTTACAAGAGCTTCATAGCTCTCTGGCTGAAGTTCCTCTTTATAAAATTGTTCCAGGCCTGATAAATCCTTATCTTTAATATATGCTCCTATTACCTGAAGTATATTAAGATAGTCATGCCTGAAGCTTCTTAAGCTTTCAGTCATAACCTCCAGGTTAGCTGCGTATTCACTAGTATTAATAAGTTCTTTTTCCTTGTATTTACTTTCCAGCTTATTTTTTATAATAATACTGCTGGAATAGGTTAAAAGAACTGTTAATATAAAAAAGCTTACTACAAAAGCTGCATAAATTGCGTTCACATCTCTTAATACATTCTGTGGTATATGACTGTATACATAGCTTGCTAAAACTCCGAAGGCTACCACAGTAGCTAGTGATAGTATAAGTGAAATACCTTGCCTGTAATAAAGCTTACGATTTTCACTACTGATTATTACAGTTTCCATTATTTTTCCCACCACCAGGCTCAAGTAGTAGGCAGTTCCACATATGAACAATCCGGTATAAAAAAACAATCTCTTATCTGCTCTTATTTCTATAATGCTCATATTTAAAATTATTTCATATATTAAGGCAGCAATGCCATCGCTAGCCATGAATATAACTATGCTTGAAAGTACATTCAGCAAGCTGAAGTATGCAGCCTTAAAAACTCTATACAAAAATAAAAAGGATGCACTTGCTACTAAAGGTATAAGAAGTCTGTCCAGGGCAAAAGCTTCTATTAAGCTGGAGATAGCAAAAAATAAAGCTATATAACTGAATAGAATTTTTTTATTAAATTTGATAATGCCAATATTCTTTGATGCTAAGCCCCAGGTTACAGCAAACATTAGGTTATATATGCTGTCATAAGCTATACTGAACATTTCTCAATCAACCCCTTCAAATACCTAAGAGATATATAGCAGGTTTCTCCGTTCACCATGTACATGACCAGCTTTTTCTTGTCAATTGATTTAATATTCTTTGTGTTCACCAAGTAAGATCTGTGGGGTTTATAGTAGTCTGAAGTTACCTGTTTTTCTATCTGCTTTAGAGTACCATAAAATTCAATTTGTTCAGTGCTGGTATGCACTCTTATTTTATGTTCTTTTTCTGTTGTTTCAAAGAACAGCACCTGGTCAAGCTTTAGTTTTATTAAACTGTCAGCAGAATTTATAGTTATTATTTTCTCTTCTTCCTTATCCTTTACCCTGGCAGTGTTAAAGCCTTCAAAGGCAGCAGCCAAGCAGCCTCTAATCTTTTTTTCCAAGGTTAGTGTATCACTCTTTACAATATAGTCTAGAGCTTGTACCTTATATTGAAAGGTAAGAAGGGTTAACTCAGCATGAGAGGTTACAAATACAATATACCCATGGGGATCTACTTGTCTTATTCTTCTGGCCAACTCAATTCCGTTCATATCTGTACCAAAGTGAACGTCTAAAAAATATATAAAGCTCTGTTTTTGAAAAAATTCAAGATGCTCTAAAACAGCTTCTGGCTTGTCTGTTGATAAAGTAATAGAAGCACCATTATTAAAACCTTTTAATGCCTCTCCAATAATCTTTTCCATCTGTCTCCTCTGATGAGACTCGTCCTCGCACACAATTATATCTAGCATTTCACACACCTGCCCTAAGTATAGTTCTAGTATACAAAAATGATGTAGATAATTTTTGTAGTACATATATTATAAGGAAAAATAGGATTTCCCTCAACTTACATGCCACGACAAATTTCTCATAATAGTAAATAACTTCCACAGCATTTTAATTTTCTATGTAACAGGATTTTGCTAATTTTTTAAGTTTTATCTTTTTATTTCTGCCTATGTTTACAGTTTAACGTTAAATTTTAACATGAATTGTAATAAAAAAACATTTAACTTATAGAATTTTCTGCGTAAGTATATGATTTTCAGAAAACATTTCGAAAAATTCTTCTACTTTAACTTTCTATCCCAGATTAAATTAACAACTATTAACAGACTGCTATAAAACTATTTGATCTTAATAACATTAACAGCAAAACAATCCCGTCGAATTTTAAACATTATTAGCGAAAACTTTTTTTAATTAATTTAATAAAGTTTTCAGCTTAATTAAATTAATTTCATTAGTACTGGCATAATTTTTTATTAAGTTCAAAATTTCACTGCTATTTGCTGCTATGTAAATATATAAATATTTGCATATTTATCTTCTTATCTAGTTGTTTGAGCTACAATAAAAAAGGAATGCTGAAAATCAACATTCCTTTAGTAGTTATTATATTAAGTTTATCTTACCGCTGTATACAATTCCTCTTCTATAGTCCATTGTTATGAAGCAGCCGGTTTTTATTATATCTAAAACGCCAGCAGCATTGTATATTATTGGAATCTCTTTTACCATGCACTGAATGGATACTTCTGAATCTACAGTTTCTGCTTCAGTGATTATTCCGCTTAATTTATCTAGTAGCTCTAGGTAGCTCTTATCAAGGTTCTTAACTATAAGGATTTCTCCTTCTTGAACATTTTCTTGAGCATCCTTAAAGTTTTCAGCTACATAAGCAGTACCAAAGCCGTGTCCTGAACCTATTGGTTTTCCTTGAACTAGAACGTCGCCAACAACGTGTACCTTCATAAGGTTTGTAGAACCTACATAGTTAACTGGTACTCCTGCTGCTATTACAACAAGATCTCCGTTTTTAACGTAGCCAGCTGTATGAGCTATATCTACTGATTTTTCGATAAGTTCGTCAGTAGATTCCATCTTTGCAGCAACTATTGGGAACACTCCCCAGTTTAGAGCTAGCTTTCTTGCTATCTTTTCATATGGAGTTACTGCTATTATTGGGCACTCTGGTCTAAAGTGTGAAACTATTTTAGCAGTGTGTCCGCTTTGAGTTGCAGTTATTATTGCTGCTGCATTTAGATCCATTGCAGTGTTACAGGTAGCTAAGCTTATAGCGTTTGGCACGTTTCTTACGTGAGTTCTTCTTCTTTTCTTAAGCTTTTCTTCGTAGTTTAATGC